>JAQCJA010000018.1 GCA_027593305.1 bacterium | reverse complement strand
TCGGATCCTCTGTTCAGGGTGGACTGGACCGACGACGAGACCTACGACCGCATCCTGGCGCAGGTCAACCAGCGCATGACGCGCTGCGATGTGCCGCTGAACCTGAGCGCCACGAGCCTGGTGACCAACGCCTTTCTGCACACCGGCGATGAGCACTACCGGCAGTGGGTGCTGGACTATCTGCAGGCCTGGGTCGAACGACGCGACAACAACGACGGCATCGTCCCCGACAATATCGGCCCCAGCGGTGTCGCCGGTGAACTGATGGACGGCAAGTGGTGGGGAGGATACTACGGCTGGCGCTGGCCCCATGGGGCGCGCAATATCGTCGAACCCGCCTTTGTCGCCGGCAGTTGCGCGGTGCTGATGACGGGAGACCTGTCCCACCTCGACTTGTGCCGCTCGCAACTCGACTTGCTGTGGGCCCAGCGCAAGCAAGTGGACGGCGTCACCATGGTGCCGGCACGTCACGGCGACGTCGGCTGGTTCGACTATCGAGTACCGGACCCGATGTACTACATCCACCTGTATTACTTGTCACAGAGCGCCGAGGATCTGGCGCGGCTCAATGAGGTCTTTCCAGACCGCAGCCACTTCCGCGACATGCCCCCCGGATTCGGCCGTGGCAAGGCGGGGATGTTCCAGCCCAAGCCCTGGCTGGCATTCATGGAAGGCCGTGACCCCAGCTACCCCGATCGCATCATCGACGCCACAACAGACGTCATCAACCGCTCCATGGACAATCTGGACGCCGACGACAGCGATCCCGAGGAGCGGCACTGCTACCACTTTCAGAACCTCAATCCCGTCCTGCCCGAAGGTCTCGTGCAGATGGCGATGGGTACACCGGCGGCGCTCTACAACGGCGGCCTGTTGCAGACCCATCTGTTTTATCATGATCCGCTCCGGCGCCGACCCGGATTGCCCGAGTATGTCGCGGCCCTGGTGGACGGCATCAGCCATACGCATGCGAACCTGCATCTGGTCAACACCGATCCGGTGGCGCCGCACCCGGTCCTGTTGCAGGCCGGCGCCTTTGGCGAACACGAGTTCACCGAAGCCACCGTTACCGATGCCGCTGGTGTGAGCCAACGCGTCGTGGGGGACCGGTATCTGCGTGTGGAACTTGGCGCCGGTGCCCGCGTAGAACTGAAGCTCAGCATGAAACGTTTTGCCCATGCCCCCGCCTACAGGGTGCCTCCATACGGGTCATGAAGGTGACGCACGGTGGCCTACTGCGACAGCTGCTCATCCAGAGCTGCACTCAGGCGGCCAAACACGTCGGGATGCTCGACGGAGACGTCGTCTTTCTCGTTGTTCTCCATGTCGAACAGCAGCTGCGGCCGCTCTCGCCACACACGACGGGTTTCGTCCGCCGGCATGTGCATCGGCTCGAAGTTGTCTCCACCGGTGCGCTTGGTTGGGTCATACCCACGGACGAGCTTGAAACGACCATCGCTGACGATGCGCCAACCGCTGAGGCCGGAGAAGACGAGATCGCGATGGTGGTCGCTGTGCCCCCCCAGATAACTGACCAGGGAGCGACTGTCGAGTTCGGCACCGGGCGTCAGGCCCGCCCACTCAAGGAAGCTGGCCGTCAGGTCCAGAGTGGTCATGGGTGCCGCATCGGCTGGGCGCTGGGTGACGCCCGGGCCGGCGATGATCAGAGGCACGCCGATGGACGATTGCAGGGGCGACAGCTTCTGCCACTGATTGTAGTCACCCAGCATTTCGCCGTGATCGCTGCTGTAGACGATGATGGTGTTGTCGAGTTCGCCCCGTTGGTCGAGCCAGTCAACGAAGCGGCCGAGACACTGGTCCAGATGCTCGACGGTGGCAGCCCAGTTGCGGCGGACTTCCTGATGCGTGGCGGGGGTGATGTCTTCCGTATTGTACAAAGGAGGCGGGAAATCGACGGCCGGTTCACGGTACCACTTGTGCATCGACGCGGTGACGTCCCAGGGGTGGTGCGGGTTCTGCAGGTTGACTTCGAGATACCAGGGCCGGTCCGTCGGCGCCCGGTCAAGCAGGGTCAGGGCGTTGCCGGTGATCCAGGTATCGAAGTAGGCGTCATCGGGCAGTGTCGTTGGGAAGGTGGCCGTCCAGACACCCTCCTTGTTGCGCCGCGCATAGTCGGCGATGTGCTCCTGTGCCAATCCCCGCTCATGGAGGAACGTCATGTACGTGTCCTGTGGCACCATGTCGTTGCGCCGCATGAGAATGGCAGACTGGTTCAGGCCACCGTTGAAGATCGCATCGGAGAAGCCCCAGGGCTCGATGCCGGTGCGCCCGTCGACACCGCGGTGGTGTCTGGGTGGGTTGCCGGACTGATTGTTGCCGATGTGATGTTTGCCCACACCCATGACGTGATAGCCGGCTTCGTCGCGCAGGCGCGGGTGGTACTTGAGCAGATCCTCCGGGGGATAGGTTTCGTTGCCCCAGACCTGCGTGTGGTCGTATTCCTGACCGGCTACCAGACAGGCCCGCGACGGTCCGCACACCGGCGAGGGACAGACGGCATTCGTCAACCAGCGCCCGCGCTGGGCCAGTTGCCGCAGGCGTGGTGTGCGCACCGGGATCTCGGGGTTCATCTCGACCCACTCCGGGCGCTGCTGGTCCGACTGCACAAAGAGAATGTTCGGGCGCTTGCTGTTGGTCATGATGTTTCATGGCTCCGGTTTGGCGGGGCTGCGGCGCATCTCACAGAGCACAGTACGTACTTTGCAGCAGTATTTCCACAGCAGTTGCTGGTCGTCACAGTTCTTCTTGCGCGTTTTCGCCGCTAACGACTCAGGAGTGATTCGAAGTAGATGACAGGTAACGAGGCAGGTCGGGTGGTGGAGCACGGGCAGGGTCGCGGCGTCAGTCTGCGGGCGGTGTTGTGGGGGGCGGCGTTGTCCTTGTGGATCGGGGTGTCGCTGCCCTACACAAACATGATCATCAAGGGTGGTCTGCTGGCCCACAATCACAATACGCCAGCGGCACTGTTCGTGTTCTTTCTGTTCGTCGGCCTCGTACATACGGCGACGGCTGCCATCAAACGTAGCAGCGGTTACTCACGCGGGGAACTGGCCACGATCTACATCATGGCCATGATGGCGACCGTCATTCCGACGATCGGGTTCTCTGAATACTTGTTGCCGATCATCGCGGGATTCACCTACTACGCCACACCAGAAAACGCCTGGCGCGACACCTTCCACCCCTTCCTGCCGCGGTGGGCGGTGCCCCAGGACGAAGAGGCCGTCCGCCACTTCTACGAGGGTCTGCCGGAGGGATTGTCTCTGCCCTGGGGCACGTGGGTCGAGCCCGTATTCTACTGGGTCGTCTTCATCCTCGCCGTCTACTGGACTTCGGCGTGCGCCATGGTCATCGTTCGCCGTCAATGGATGGAGCGCGAGAAACTGCTCTACCCACTCGTCCAGTTGCCGCTGGACATGATCCGCGATGATGGCGCCGAATCAATTCTCAAACCATTCTTCCGCAATTCGACGATGTGGATCGGCTTCGCCGTGCCCTTCCTGGTCGGCTCGTACAACTCCCTGCACGCCTACTTCCCGGCGATCCCGGAGATTCCCTCCTGGGGCGGGCAGGGGCCGTTGATCACGATGTACATGCTGTTCCGCGGTACGACCGAGATCATCGTCATGCTGAATTTCGGGCTTGTCGGTTTCGCCTATCTGCTCAGTCGTGACATCGCTCTGGGATTGTGGTTGTTCGCTCTGCTGGCGGTCGTGCAGCGAGGCATTTTCAACGTGCTCGGCATTGCCAGCACCGAAAGCCTCAGTCGTTTCGCCAACAACACGGGTCCCTTCCTGGCGCACCAGGCGATGGGTGCCATGATGGTGCTGCTGTTTTCCGGACTGTGGATGGGCCGCCAGCATCTGCAGGATGTGTTCCGCAAGGCTTTTGGTCGCGATGACAGTATTGACGACTCGGACGAGGTCCTGTCGTACCGCACCGCCGTCTTTGGCATGTTCTTCGGGCTCGCCATTGTCAGCATCTGGCTGTGGCAGTCGGGTATGCCGCTGTGGATCGTGCCCATCTTTCTGTTTGCCGTGCTGGTCGTCTTTGTCACACTGACACGGGCCGTCGTGGAAGGGGGTGTCGCCGTCATTCGTGCGCCCCTCATGCCGGCGGACTTCGTCATCTCGGGCCTGGGCACCGATGTCCTTGGCGGTCTTGGCATCGCCTCCATGGGACTCACCTACGTCTGGGCTTCCAACATCCGCATCTTCTTCATGCCTGCCTTTGCCAATGCCCTGCGTATGGCCGAGGAGATCGGTCACCGCAAACACCGGTTGAAGTGGGCCATCGGTATTGCCGTCATCCTGGCGCTGGGCGGCTCGTTGTGGAGTGTGCTGGTCATGTCGTACAAGTATGGCGGCGTCAACCTGCACGAGTTCTGGTTCATCGGTGTGCCCGGCAACGCCGGCAGCTTCACGTCGCAATTCCTGCTCAACCCATCCCCCCCCAACTGGGGTGGCTGGATGTTCACCGCCATCGGCGCCGCCATCCAGAGTCTGCTTGTACTGGCCCGCGCCCGCCTGATCTGGTGGCCCCTGCATCCGCTGGGCTTCGTCATCAGTTCCTTCGACATCATGACCTACGTCTGGTTCAGCGTGCTGATCTCATGGGGCATCAAGTCGATCGTGCTGAAGTACGGCGGACCAACTCTGTATCGCTCCACGCGACCGTTTTTTCTGGGACTTATTCTGGGCCAGATCTGCGTCGCCGGCTTCTGGCTCATTATCGATTTCTGCACTGGCATGCAAGGCAACGCGCCCATTGGCGGCTCCTTCGTTTGATGTTCAATCGGAAAAGGTGGTAACAGCATGAAGCTATGGATGGATATTCAGCGGGATCTCGAAGGCGTGATGGGTGATCATGAGCGCATTCTCGATGCCTGGCATGAGGGCGGGGTCGATGGTGTCGTCTTCGGGCCCCTCGTCTTCGGCCAGGCGAAGCTGGCGAAAGACGCCAAGTCCCTGCCTTCCGAGGGACCCGTGGCGCCGACATACGACCCCAACCCGGCCGTCTACAAACGTCTGGGTGTGGAGGCGCCTGCCGCGCCGGAGCACAAACTGCCGGAACGACGGGCGCTGCTGGAAAAAACCATGACCGCCACCAAGGACCGCGGCATGCAGGTCTATATCATGTACGCAGACGGTGGCAGCGGCCCGGGCGGCCCGGGACACCATCTGCATGACCCGCAGACGCTGGCGGCGCGCGTGGCACGCATGGTCGACACCCTCGAACACTATCCCATGGCCGACGGGGTGGTCATGGATGGCCCCGAATGGGGGTACGAGATGGCGCCGCACCACATGAATCACCGCTCCTTTTTCTTCAACGATCTGCCCGAATCGGTGGCGCCCATGGCCAAGGACCTCGGCTACGACTACGCTGCCATGGTGGCGGCCAAGGATCGCCTGCTGGCGTTGTTCCACAACCTGGACCCCAGGCGCATCCGCGCCAATGCGCGCGGCGGGCTGGTAGGTGCACACCGCATGCTCGGTGCCGATGCCGATCTCATGTCGTGGTTGTCTTTCCGCGCCGAATCGCTGACGCGCAATTTCCGCCAGATGCGGGAAGGTGTGGCGGCCCATCTGGATCGTCCCGTGCGTATGGGCTGCGGCCCACGATCGGCGGCCTTCGCCCCGCTGTGTGGCTACGACTTCAACGACCTGGCCGAATTCATGGATTTCCTGCTGCCGAAGCACTACTTCTTCCACCGCGGCTTCGACGGCTTCATCGGCACGGTCTATCGATACTCGCAGACGCTGATGGAATGGAACCCCGGTCTCACGGTTGCCGATACGCTGGAGGTTGTGCAGGCGTTGTTCGGCATCATCCTGCCCGGTGTGGAGGATGACATGCTCGATTTTGAGAGTGCTCTGAGTCCGGAGTTCTTCCAGCAGGTCGTCACGCAGGAGACCAAGCGGGCCCTGGCTGCCGTCGACGATCCGGAACGCATCGTACCCTGGCTCGACACGGGCCGCTTCCCCCACGACGGCGACCCGATGACGTCACGGGACCTGAAGATGCTGCTCGACACGGCCGAAGCGGCCGGGCTGCGGCGTTTCAACTACCATCATCAGGGCAACCTCAGTCCAGGGGAGTGGGTCGTCATCAGCGACAAATGCGGTACGCGCTGGGATCCGCGCACCAGTGGATGGGAGCCACCGGACCAGCTCGTACTATAGCCGGACCCGCCAGCGCTTATCGCCGTCGCGGTCCAAGTGGCTGGCCAGATCCAGTCGGCGGGGAATTCCGGCGGACGGGTGTCAGGTTAAGGCGACGTGGCGTACTCGTACATCGCCACCGCCCGGGACTCGACGCGGGCGACATCCCGTTGCAGCAACAGGCGCCGGGCGACAAGGGCATCGGCGACGGCCACGCAGCGTTGCACGTAGTCGTCGCGGTCCCGATAGCGCTCCGTCAGCGGCCGCCGCGGATCCCCGGTGGCGGCTGCGGCAGCCTCTGTGGCGGGGAAGGGGAACCACACACCTGCCAGTCCTGCCAGAGCCCAGCTGGCGCCCATCTCCCGGGTTCGGTAGCGCCACCCGGTGAAGGTCCCCAGCGGCACGGCGACCTCCGGCATCTGGATGCCGTCGATCTCGTTGCCATCCTCATCCACCTGGGGAAAACGCACGGGGTAGCCGCTGCCGAGCCCAGGCGGTTCGCGGTCGATGCGCCCCTCCTGCCAGTGGTCCCCCCAGTCGAGCCGGCGCGGCTGGCGCGGATGTGTCGGCAAGGGCAGACCGGGAAGCCGGGGCCAACGCACCTCCTCCAGAGGTACGAGTGTGCCTGCCGCCAGACTCGCATGGGCACTCGGTGGCGGCGGGGTCGCGTCGCGTACCCAGGCATCGAGAGCCAGAGCCAGGGCGCGGAAGGCGAAGTGGAAGTCGACGGGGTTCGCCGGCAGCGTGTTGCCGGATGGCATGTCCGGCAGTCCTCCCGGGCCGTGCTGGGTGCCGGCAAAGTGATAGATCCGTGTATCGGCGTGGGGTGCCGCGTCCTGCTGGCCGTCGGTCGTGGTATGGATCAACGAGGTGCTGCGGTTCCAGTACTCCGTCGAAGTATTGGTATAGAAGATCTTCGGCATCGTCTGGCTGGTGCGGCAGACATCGAGCAGGCCCGTAGCGGTGCTGCCTGCACCGGCAGCCGCATCCGGTTGGGGCAGATCGTGAAAGGGGTAGCGCTCCGTCGGGTAGAACACGTCTGTGTGGGCGCCGGCATGTCGTGATGGTTGCGCAAAGCGGTGGTTGAAGGAGCCGCCGCCGCCGCCGCCGACACTGACGAAGAGACCGTCAAAGACCTGTCGATCCGCTTCGTCCTGATTGAAGCCCTGGTGGAGCAGATCGCGCAGGAACCGCCCGCTCTGCGACGACCCGAAGGCGTGGGCCCGCTGCAGGTGACGGGCCAAGGGGTTGGGCTGGCCCTCGGTTGTGGCTTGTTCATACTTGAGAAAGGAGACGAAATCACGCGTCGTGGCAAAGCCGAGGCCGACCACGCGTGGATCGCGGCCAGTATATACGAGATGGTAGATCCGCCCCGGTTCGAAGCCTGATGGCAAGCGGATCGCCGCCCGGCCATCGCTCAGCCGGTCGAAGTGCCATGCATCCTGAGCGATGGCCGTCATCGCCGCATAGGGCTCGTCGCGCACGCTGAGAACCGCCTCGTCCCGGTGTGCCTCGGACCATTCGTACGGGTCATGGTAGCGGCTGCCCAGAGAGTGCAGTTGCGTGGGCGCATCAACGACGATCTCACAGGCAACCGGCCCGGTGACGCCCGCAAGGATGGGCACATCCAGGGTGAGCAGGTTGCGCTCCTGATCCCCATGAAGCGGCACGTCCTCCTGCCAGCCCACAGCGGCCATCGTGAAGCCGTGCTCCATCAGCAGACCATCGCCGAATTCGGCAGCCACAGAGGGTGTGTTGCTGCCGGAGGCCAGTTGAAAACTGGCGAGCACGCCATTACGACCGCGGTTGACGACATGATAGAACAGCGCCCCATTGCCCCGTGCTGCGTCTGCCGGTTTGAGAATCCATATGTCGGCCCGGCAGTTGACCTGGCCGTTGGCATCCACAGGGGCGTGGGTCAGATCGATGATGCCGGTGTTGCGCAGATGTGTCGGATCCAGAGCAAAGCGGGCGCTGCCGTAGAGTTGCTCGTACGGTCCGCTGTCGCCGAAATCGCGGCCGTCGAGAACAACCTGCCGGCTGCTGATATCAAGACTGTGAAGCATCGTCCCATCCTTGCTGTCGTTGACTGAGATGCTGGTGCGGCAGACCGAGGCGGGCCCGCCGCCAACGACAGATCACGCCGGCATCCGGTAGATCCACAACGGTCCGTGTGCCATCTCGAGGGTGTGGGATGGGTCGAAGGTCGACACCGATGCCGTCGTCAGACGACAGACGCGCCGTGGGCCATCCTCGGCCAGGACGTCGTCGAGGCGGGTGCCATCCTGCTGCGGAAGCAGCAACCAGTTGTCGCTGCCGATGGCCACGACCTCACAGCCCGCCGGTCTGGTGATGACGGTAGCGGCGCCGGCGATCCCTTGAGCCAGAGCCACAGCACAGCGGGCCAGTTCGAAGGTCGGCCGTGGATTGCACAGTGTGTCGAGCAGGCCATGGGCGACATCCATGGTACGGTCCATGTCGACCAGAGGTTCGGCAAAAAGTGGCGCATCGAGGGCGATGCCGACCACCAGGGCCCGGGCCAGGGACCCGGCGTTGGCGATGGGATCCACGCCGGGGGCCTCTGCCAGCAACAGCATCTCCCAGTGCCGATGCCCCCGCGTCGCCAGCAACGCCGCCAGCACCTGCCAGGGCTGCTCAGGAATCCTGCACACGGCGGCAGCCGTCACTGCAGTGCTTTCCAGCAGTTCACCGAGGGCGGTCAGTTCATCGGGCAGATATCCGTGCCGGGTCCGGTTGTGTTGTTTGCCGGGAACCGGTTGGCCGGGCAGGACCGGGCACAGAGCCAGCGGCAGTGGGCCGTCAGCCAACCGCCGCAGGGCGTCAACGTCAGGCAGTCGTCGCCCCGGCAACTGCAACTCCAGACGATCCACCTGGCCCTGCAGGCGCTGGCTGTGGGCCAGAGCCTCTGCCTCTCCCAGGGCGACGGCCTGCACCGCAATCCCTTCGGCGCGCAGGATCTGCAACCGTCGTGCCGGACCTGGATCGAGCAGATCGGCGACAGGAACCCGTACCCACTGGACGCCACCCTCGACGCAGGCCAGCAGCGGATAGTCGTTGCGCACCGGCTGCCGGATCACGGATGGCCAGGCAACGGGCACCGCCGTTTCCAGGGCCAGCGGATGGCGCAGACTCACACCCAGAGCAAAACCGGCGGCCGCGGGCGCCCCGAAGGCAGCCGGTGATGTGAGCAGGACCGTGCTGTGAGGATCTGCCAGTACGCTCATGCGGATGCGGTGCACGTCAAAACGTCCGTTGACGAGACGGCAGAGGAAGAACCCTGTCTTGGGTACATCGTCGCGGCCCTGCTCCGGTGGGGGCGCCGCCGCGAACAGATGGGAGAAACCGGGTCGCGTGAAGGAGGTCGAGGGGGATGTGAAGTAGCGGCACAGGCCATTGTGCACCTGCAGGTGATCGAAGAATTGGAAATGCACGTGACCGGTGAACATGGCCACGACCTTGTGGCGCCGAACCAGCGACAGCAACCACCCACGGTCCGGTTCGCCAAGATTGTCGTAGTGGCCGAGCCACGGCTCGTCGGCATTGTGCAGGTAGGGTGGCATGTGCAGGAACAACACGAAAGGACTGTCACCCAGATCGGTGAGCTGCTGCTCAAACCAGAGCCGCTGGGTCTGTGTGGCGGGCAGGTCGGTGTTGAACAACTGTGAGTTGAGCACGATGAAATGCAAACCATGTGATTCCCAGGCATGCCAGGACGGGCCGAAGCGCGCCTGCCAGCCTTCGTGGGACTCGGCCGTGGCTCCACCTGTGGGCATCGTCGGATCGGGGCGATCGCCGATGTCGTGATTGCCAACCACGAAGTGGCACCGATCCCACAGGCCAGCACCTTCGATCTGCGCCAGAGCCTGCTGCATGGTCTGCTCGTAGGCGGGCCGCCCGGGGAATTCCTGGACCATGTCCCCCAGATGCACGACGAAGCCCGGATCCAGGGCACCGATCGCTTTCCAGGCAAGGCCAGCGCGGCGCCCCTGCTTGCGGCGTGACTCAAACTCGAGGGGTGCGTCGCCCGGGTCCATCATGTAGTGGGTGTCGGCGACAATGACGAATTCAAGTTCTGCCGCCGGCAACAGGGAACAATCGAAACGCGACAGACTTGTGGGGGACTCAGCCAAGACAACAACTCCTCAGGTGTCCGGGCCCCAGCAGGCCCGGCGTCTACAGATGGGAATCGCTGCCCGGGAGCTGCCGACGTACGTCGCGACCAAAACTATACGACAGATCGATGGTTTCCATGGGTTCGTCGCGCGTGTCAAAACGCAGGGCCGCCTCATGAATGACAACGTCGATAACACGAACGTCGGTGTGCAGCGTGGGGAACACGATGTACCCTTCTGCCTCCTGACCGGAGAAGATCGGCACCGCAGGATACATCGTCCGTTGCAGGGTTTCCATATTCTTTTGGTACCGATCGTATTCATTGCCCCGATAACCGATGGCGTAGGCCCGGAAGTAATTATCGAGCTGGCTCAGATCCAGACTCCAGTAGCGCCGACTGTTGGAGGCAACGATCTCTATCATCGTCGGCTTCACGAGCACCTTGGGATAGGCGTAATTCTTCACCTTCAGATGAAAAACGGTGAAGCGCTTGTGCTGCAGACCATCCTGGAACGTCGTGTTGCTGAAGGTGTAGGGATTGGTCGACTGGTTTCCTGCTTCAGAAGCGGAGGAAAACTGCTGGTTCAACTCGTCGCTGGTCACTGGACGCAGTCGAATCTCCAGGCGACCTCGGGTGAAGGTGATGGCGCCATCTTCTTCGACGGACATCTCCTCGGCTTGTGTCGGCGTCGGCTGCAGGGGGCCAACGACGTGATGGTAGCCGAAGTAACTGCAGCCGACAGCCAACACGATGCAGAGTGCAAGGCTGGCTCGAGTGAGACCGAGGAGCCAGGTACCGCGGGACGGAGGGGCGGCAGAAGATGCCATACGGATCGCCTCCCAGAGCGACGGAGCGGTTTGGGGGCCGAAGGCCGACACGGTTATCGTTGTCGGCGGCAGGCAGGAGACGCAAATATAGACCGTTATCGGGGCCATACCAAAGTGGCATGCAAGCACCTTCCTGCACCGATCGGTCTGCACCTGACTGCAGCGCCCGGGAGCCAATGACCTATGCCATCCACCAGCGATTGGACGTGTGCCCTCAGCCTCGATGCGCAGCGCCGCATCGAGACCGGCTCCCCCAGAGACCTTGCTGCCGCGATCACCCGGGGCGCCGATCTGCGCATCGCCACGGAATTTCGCCACAACGAGCATATCGATGTGACTTCGGCTCAGGATGAGCGGGTGTGCGAAGTCGCTGAGTTCGCCGTCACCTATCTGCTGGATGATCGCTGGACGGCGGGTATCATGAGCCTGCGGCAGCCCGTGGAACTGCCCACGGGCTTCGGCCCGCCCCCTTCCATGTCCTTCTTCCTCTACAACGAAGATGGCCACCAGGCGATCGCCCGCCTGCACATGGACGGCGCCCTCAGGGACTCAACACCCGGTCCGTCGCCCGTCGAGGCGCCGACGGGTATGGCGAAATACCATACCGGCAGTGGTGCAGATGCCGGCACCAATGCCCCGAGCCACAATTTCGTCTACGACTTCGACGTGTTCCGCTACTGGGTCTGTGATCGCTGGACGCAGGCGTTGGCCCACGATTCGACCGGCGTTGTCACCAGCGGATCCGTCGAGCAACTGGCAGAAGCATTCCATCGGGGCTGCAGGATCAAGGTGGCCGTGTCGGGCCTGTGCAGGGATTTGCAGACCAACGCTACCCGGATCAACCACGAGTTGTTCGTTGAACTCGGCTCCAGCTACTACTACACCCGGCAGCAACTGTTCATCGGCGGCTCTCATCCCGTGGTCCGCGTGCGACCCCAGATCCCTATGGCATACAGCAGCAACGGGTGGGACACAGGGTGGCTTGTGGTGCGCACAGATGGCACCGTTGCCTACCGACGTTGTGACCCCTACACGCTGGCCTTTGAGGATCGAGTCTATCGCTGTGGGATTCGCTGGTTCGTCCACTGAGACCGGGCTGCCTCGGCGCCGGGCAGCATGGGACATCAAGGTCCCAATCCCGACTCCCGGGCCGGGGGCTTCTTCTCTGTTCTGAGGAGGTGGGTCCGGCATAAGGATTGCGGCAGGTCCGTTGACTTCTGCCGCTCTCTCGATCGGGATGGTTCCCATGACTCAGACCATAACACCCCCACAGTCGCAGGTCCCCGAGTTTCCCAATCTCACCTTCGATGATCGTATTGCCGCCCTGCGGGCCACCAAAATGGCGCAGACGAAGGAAAAGCAGCAGGTCATCGGCGCCATGGACTACGATGACTGGCCGATGATCCTGCCCCCCACCGAACGCCGCCGGCTGGTTCAGTCCATCAGTGGCTCCGGCATGCCGATCAACGATGTGCTGCTTACCGGCGTCGACATGCTCAGCAACCATGAGGATGGCTGTTTCTACGGCCCCGAACTGTGTGGGGCCAACTTCCGGCGGCTGCTGCAGGCACATCCGCCGTACGTCGACGCAATGAGCTCCCTTGCCGGCGCCTACATGACCAACTTCGGCTCCTATCGAACCTCAGGCTGGCGCCCGGAGTTCGTCGTCCCCCAGGATCTTGTGCAGCTGCGCCAACGCTACCAACTGGTTGGTGCAATCGGTGCCGGACAGCACTTCTGTCAGGATCTGGGCATCGGTCTGCGGTTGGGCTTCGGCGGGTTGCTGGCGAAGATCAATGACTACCGCCAACACAACACCACCCCTGAACAACAGGCGTTCTACGATGGCCTCTGCCACGTGATCGCCGGCATGCAGGCCTGGATCTCGGCAGGCGCCGACGGAGCCCGTGAAATGGCGCGGATCGAGACGCATCCGCAATTGCAGCAGAATCTCACCGAAGTGGCGCAGATCAACGAGCGGCTTGTGACCGAGGCGCCGATGACCTTCCGCGAGGCCTGTCAGTGGATCCTCTGGTACCAGGCGGCGGCCCGCATGTACAACGGCAGCGGCTCTCTGGGGCGCCTGGACGAATTGCTGACGCCCTTCTACCAGCGTGAGCACGACGATGGCACGCTGACCGACGACGAGGCGATCTACCACATCGCCTGCCTGCTCGTGCGCGACACGGCGTACATCCAGCTGGGTGGTCCCGACGCTCAGGGCCATGACATCACCAACGCCGTGTCGTACCTGGTGCTGGAAGCGGCGCACCGGTTGAAAGTGCCGTCGAATGTCGCCATCTGCGTCGGCGAGCAAACCGATCCAGGCCTGCTCGAGCGGGGCGTCGACATCCTGCTGCAGGACCGTCTCGGTCACCCGAAATTCCTCGGCATCGAGCCCACCACCGAGGGGTTCATGCGTAATGGCTTTGCCGCCGAGGTAGCGCGCACGCGGGCCTATTCCGGCTGTCACTGGTCGGCGATACCCGGCCGGGAGTACACCCTCAACGACTGCGTCAAGATCAGCTTCGGCAACGTCTTCGACGTCGCCCTGCGCGACATGATGACAAGTGGCCAACCCAGTATGGCGCGCCTGTGGGGTCACTTCGACGAACACATGGATATCGCCGTGGCAGCAACGGCCCGCAGCATAGACTTCCACATGCGCCACATGAAGGATGTGTTCCCCGAGTTGGTTCTCGATCTGCTGTGTTACGGTCCGGTGGAAAAAGGTGTAGACGCTTCCGACGGCTACGCCGGCGCTGTCGAGGACTACAACATGTGTGTCGACGGCTGTGCCCTGGCCACGATCGCTGACTCCTTTGCCGCCGTGGAGGAGCATGTCGAGAATCGGCACCGCCTCACGTGGGCGCAGTTGCTGGCGCTGCTCGACAACGACTGGGGTGGCACCGAGGGGGAACGTTTCCGGCTGTTGATGAAGCGCACACCACGCTACGGCAGCGGCGGCAGTCGCGCCGACCACTGGGCGCAGCGTATCAGTGAACTGTTCACGCGGACCGTCAAGGCGGGCCCGACGCCGGCAGGTTTCAACATGATTCCCGGTATTTTTTCCTGGGCCAATACAATTCCCCTCGGCAAGGCCCTGGGGGCGACACCCAATGGCCGGCACGCAGGAGATCCGATCTCACATGGGGCCAATCCGGATCCCGGCTTCCGCAAGGACGGGGCACCCACGGCGATGGCCGTGGCCATCGCCGCGGTGCAACCGGGATATGGCAACACGGCGCCCATGCAGATGGAGTTGGACCCGAGTTCGGGCGGCGACACGCGGCGCCAGGTGGCCGATCTGATCCGTACGCACTTCGAGTTGGGGGGCACACAGATCAACCTCAACATCCTTGATCGCGCCAAGCTGCTGGAGGCGCATGCGGATCCGTCGAAATACCCGGATCTGGTCGTGCGGGTGACGGGATTCAGTGCCTACTTTGCCAGTCTGTCGCCGGAGTTCCGTCAGCTTGTGGTCGATCGCGTCCTCTGCGAGCGGTAGGGCATGACTGGCCCCGCCGTCGCCGGCGACACACGTGGTCTGGTGTTCGACATCGAGCGCTATTCCACCCACGACGGCCCGGGTACGCGAACCACGGTCTTTCTCAAGGGCTGTTACCTGCGCTGTGCCTGGTGCCACAATCCCGAATCGGAGGATGCCCGGCGGCAACTGATGTTTGACGCCGGGCGCTGCATCGGTTGTGTCGCCTGCATGGATGCCTGCACCCACGACGCGCTGTATCTGACAGATGACGCCGGTGATCGCCTGTCGGCCGCAGCCCTGGCCGACAGGCGCGCGCAGCCGCAGCCGCTGACCGGTCGAGTCTACGACGCGCTGGCCTGCCAGCGCTGCGGCGCCTGTGTGGAGGCCTGCTATCCAGGGGCGCTGGAAATGGTGGGCCAACGCCAGACAGTCGAGCAGGTGTGGCAACAGATCGCGCCAGACCGGCCGTTCTACCAGCGCAGTGGCGGGGGCGTCACCCTCTCCGGGGGGGAGCCTTTGTTGCAGCAGCGCTTTTCGCGGGAGCTCCTGCAGCGCTGTCGCGCCGAAGGTGTGCACACGGCGCTCGACACGACCGCTTTCGGTCGCTGGGAGCCACTGGCGTCGGTTCTGCCGTTCACCGATCTCGTGCTTCTCGATCTGAAAGCGATGGATGCCGACGTGCACCGGCGCTGGACCGGTGTCGACAATGGCAGCATTCTGGCCAACGCCAGGCGCCTGGCGACATTGCTGCGGGATCAGCGCGCGGTGAACGAAACAGAAGCGTATGGCCTGTGGGTGCGCATGCCGCTGATTCCCGGCATCAACGCCACCGCCGAACAGGTGCAGGCGGCGGCACATTTCATCCGGACCGAACTCGAGGGGGCAGTACGCGTCGTAGAACTTCTCGGCTACCACACGCTTGGTGGTGACAAACGCCAGCGCCTGGGCCTGCCACAGGCATTGCCCGGGACGGCACCGATGGCGCCCGAGGCTCTGCGGCGACAGGGTGAGGCCATGGGCCAACTGCTGCAGGGTTGTGGCATCACGGTCCGCTGGCGTTGAGCAACACCTCGAGGCGTCGGCCGTGGTCCGCGTCGAGGGCGTAGAGGCGCTGCAAATAAATCCGGGCCCGGGCCTCGTCACCGAGGGCGGCGAACGTCGCTGTCAGTTGATGGAGCGCGGCCACGTCATCGGCAGCAATCACCAGGGCTCGATTGCAGGCCTCGATCGCCGCATCGTACTGACCCAGCAGATTGTGCGCCTGGCACAGATTCACCAGGAACTCGCCATCAACCGGTGACAGGGACACAGCCCGTTGCAGCGCCCGCAGGCCGTCGTCATGATCGCCCCTGCTCACGTGGGCGATGCCGAGGCCTTCCCAGGCGGCGGCGTCCGTCGAATCGACCTGCAGCGCCAGGTCGAAGAACGTCAGTGCCTCGTCAAATTCCTCCAGCTCGATCGCCTCGAAGCCGGCGCCCCGCAGATGCCGCGGATGCCCCGGTCGCGCGGCAACAGCCAGCCTGTAGGCGGCCAAGCTGTCACGGTGGTAGCCGCGATCCCGTTGCTGCCGGGCGAGAGTGCCGGCGCCATAGCCGCGGGCATGAGCGGAGAGATTCGCCCCATGCAGCCACGAGGCGAAACGCTGAGTCGAGCCATCGAGATCGGCGTTGAGAGTGACCCACAGAGCCAGGTGAATACCCCCGGCAAGAAGAAGGCTGCTGATGCCTCTGCCGGTGAGAGCCGGCCCCGCTTGCAGCAAGCGCACCCCGACCCATAGAGTCAGCGGCAGGGTGGGCAAGGCGAGCATGTCCCAGTCGCGCATGGCACCGATCCCCGGATTGATGACAACGACGGCGCCCTGCATGGCGACGAATGCCAGCAGCAGAAAGCGCGTACGCCGCTCGACGGTGTGCCTGTCGTTGATGAGCCAGGGCAGCAGCAGGGCGGGCACGGGGGCAGCCAGTACCAATACGTTCAGCACATTGAGCAGGTGGTCCCAGGAGAGCAGCCCGTAGACCAGTGCCGTTGTCGGTTGGCTGACAATCAGCGGCAGGTAGTGATGGGCGACAGCATCCGCCGGGGCCGACCACGGGACGCGGTCAAGCAGGAGCAGAGCACAAACCGTGATCCCCGCCGCCGGCAACAGGGCCTGCGCCACCGCAAAGAGGCGGCTGCCACCATCCCTGGTCGCCCGCCACCAGGCAACGTACCCGAGGGAGGGCCACAGTACGAGGGTCAACAAGTGGCAGGTGGGCAACACACCCATGAGCACAACAGGCCACAACACACGACCCTCCTGCAGCGCCCGGCAACCGACCCAGAGATAGAGCAGCAGCAGCGGCAGAACGGCTGGGTACGTCTCTGCGTAACCGAAAAACAGCTGCAGATATCCCTGCGTCAGCAGCAGGCCCACAAGCAGCGCCCGGCCTCTGACCGACGGCGTCAGGTCGCAGGCGACAAGAGGTACCAGAGCCACATAGAGGACACCACTGCCCCAGCTGTAGAGATGAAACGTGCCCAGTGCCCCGACGCCGAACAGGCCAACGAGCCGCGCCAGTAGATGAAGCAGCTCGAACAGCAGCGGCGCGTGGTCCCCACGGATCTGCGCCTGCTCTGAAGCAGTCGGCGAACTCATCGAGGTAGAGGCGGCCATCGCCGAGCAGATTGTGCGCTGTCGAACCGCCGACGAAAAGTCCGAGGGCAACCAGGCACAGAAGGAGGATGCCCGCTCTGCTGTCGGTCCGTAGTCGGCCCAAGCGCCGCAAGGCGTCCGGCGTCGTCCGGACAAACTGTCTCGCAAGGGGTTTCCAGAGGAGCATCGCAGCTGTGCCGGCGGCGATGGCAACGACATAGGCCAGCGTCCACACTTGCGGCAGGTAGGCGAGCATCGACAGACCCCAGAAGCGCTCCGCCGCCGCCAACACCAGCACGTGACTGACGACGAGGGTGATACCCACTACCAGACTCAGATCATCCGGCCCCCAGCGGCGCCGGTGTGCATCCGTGCTCAAGGCTCCCCCCAGAACAGACCTACCGTCTCGCGGATTTCCTCGACGCTGCGGGTCTGCTTCGGTGCACTCCAGAAGGGTGGATACAGTTCGCGGTAGTCCTCGCGCGAAAAACGCTTGTCGATCAACAGGATCAGGCCGCGGTCGATGTCAGAGCGGATGACGCGCCCGGCCGCCTGCAGGACACGATTCATGCCGGGGTAGGTGTAGGCGTAGGCGAAACCGGCGTTTTCGTGGTCGTCGTAATAGCCCTTGATGAGATCCCGTTCCAGACCGATCTGTGGCAACCCGACACCCACGACGATGGCCCCGACCAGGCGGTCACCGACCAGATCGATGCCTTCGCCGAAAATTCCGCCCATGACGGCGAAACCGACAACGGTCTCCGGGTTGGAGACGTTGAAAATGGCCAGGAACTGCTCCTTCTGCTGTTCCGTCATGCGTGGCACCTGGGTCATGACCAGCGTATTGCGTGGGGCGACTGCGGCAAACCGTGGCACGACTTCCTGCAGATACTTGTACGACGGGAAGTAGACCATGTAGTTGCCACGCCTGCCACTGACAGCGGCGGCGATCGAGCGGGCCACGTCCTCGTACGACAGGCCGCGTCCGCGGTAGCTCGTATCGATATGATCGGCAACCATAACGAGCAGGTTTTCCGCAGGGAAGGGGGAGTCCAGTTCCAGCGTGTAATCGGTGCGTTCACCGCCCAGCAGTCGGCGGAAGTAGTCGACAGGTGTCAGCGTGGCGGAGAAGAATGTTGCTGAACGCCCGCGCTTGCAGGCCTCGCGGATGCGGCTGGACGGATCGAGACAGTAGAGGCGCAGGGTCAGATCCCCCTGGCCGTGCTTTTCACCGTACGTGACGTAGTGCTCGTCGAACAGATCGTAGACCCGCAGAAACGCCAGGATGGTGAAGAACAAATCCGTCAGCGGCTCTTTCCAGCTCGTGAGTCGATTGCGTGCGAGCACGGGTTCGATCTCGCTCTGCACGCGGTGCAACAGGGGTTGCAGGTCCGTGGGCGGCGTGCGATCGAGCCAACCGTCCCCGCCACCCTCATCGGCGCAGCGTTGGATCTGCGTGCTGAGATAGTGGTCGAGGGCACCGAGAGCATGACGCGCCGCCGGCAGATCGTTACCCAGCGCTTTGATGACGGCGCGCACCTGGCCACGGCGGATCTGCGCCGAGTACATATCGCGCGCGCGGTCGACGAGGTTGTGGGCCTCGTCGACGAGGAAGCCGTAGTTGCCCCCGCTATCGAGGAAGTACCGTTTGAGGTAGGCCTTCGGATCGAAGACGTAGTTGTAGTCGCAGATCAGCACGTCCGACCACAGGGACAGATCGAGTCCCAGCTCAAAGGGGCAGACCTGATGTTTCCTCGCCGCTGACTCGATGGCGCTGCGGCTGAAGCTATCGTGTGTGGCAAAGGTGTCGGCCACGGCATCATTGATGCGATCGAAGTAGCCAAGGGCAAATTCACAGGTTTCCGCATCGCAGGGCTTGCCGTCGCGCGCATTGAAGCAGATCCGGTCGCGTGCGGTGATGGTGCAGGACTTGAGTCGCAGGCCACCACCACGCATATCCTCAACGGCTTTCTCGGCAACCGTACGACCACTCGTCTTGGCCGTCAGGTAGAAGATCTTGTCGACTTCCCCTTTGCCGAGGGCCTGCACCGCCGGATACAGCACCGATACGGTCTTGCCGATGCCCGTGGGTGCCTGGGCAAAGAGGCGTCCGGCGGAGACGATGGTTTCGAATACGGCTTCCGTCAGTTCCTGCTGCCCGGGTCGAAAGTCGGTGAACGGAAAGGCAAGATTCTCGATGGAGCTGTTGCGCTGCTTGCACCACTGGTGCCAGGTGCGCGCCCAGCGCAGGTAGCGCTGTGTCAGCGCGAGGAAAAACTCTTCCAGTTCCTGGCGGGTGAATTCACGGCGGTCCTCGCGCATCTCACCGGAAACCAGTTGCAGGTAGGTGAGTTGCACCTCCACGAGCCGTGGCTGCAACTGTTCGGCAAGGATGTGCGCGTAGATCTTGGCCTGCGCCCAGTGATGCTGGTTGTCCGGCTGCTGGGCATCGAGACTGCCGTAGGTGGTCTTGATCTCCTCCACCAGCAACTCGTCTCCCGCATGCAGCACGCCATCGACGCGACCGACCACTTCCAGAGACAGTTCGCTCTCCGCATCATCGATTCGCCACCGCACGGGGACTTCGCAGCGGTACCCCGGCGGGCGCAGATCCTGTACGTACTGGTGGCCTCGGGTACCCTCAACGGCGCGCTGGGCACTGACGAAAGAAGAGCCCAGATCGCCGCAGCGCAGGCAGAAGGCCACGAGATCGCGCACGGATGCTTGCAGGTGAGAGGATGCGGTCATATCGGGAGCGTTTTTTGTGGGGCGGATTTCGCGGTGCGGGGATCCGTGGACCGAGTCAATATAACAGGTTAGCTTGGCAGGAAATTTCGCCGGAGAATGGAATCAGTGAGTGCAGCCGGGTCTACCCCCGTGCGGTTCGGTGTGATCGGCGGCTCGGGCGTCTATCAGATGTCTGATGTCGAGGTCGTCGCCGAGCACGAGATCGACACCCCATTTGGCGCCCCTTCGGATCTGCTGGTGGAAGCCCGTGTCGGCAATCGCACGGTGTTCTTTCTGCCACGTCACGGCAGGGGACATCGTCTGCTGCCTGCGGAAGTACCGTATCGGGCCAATATCCACGCCATGAAGTCCGCCGGTGTCACACATCTGTTGGCTGTCAGTGCCGTGGGCATCATGAAAGAACACATTCGCCCGGGGGAGATGGTTGTTCCCACGCAGATCTTTGATCGCACCAAGGACATCCGCGCCTCGACGTTCTTCGGCGATGGAGTCGCCGGCCATGTGTCCCTCGCCGACCCCTTCTGTGAGGAGTTGCGACAGCCCCTGATCGCCGCCGCTCGTGCCTGTGGCGCCACAGTGCATGATGGTGGCACCTATGTCTGTATGGAAGGTCCGCAGTTCTCCACCCGGGCCGAATCGCACTTCTACCGCAGCGCTGTGGATGCCAGTGTCATCGGCATGACGGCGATTCCTGAGGCCAAGCTCGCCCGCGAGGCGGAGATGTGTTACGCCCTGCTGGCCATGGGCACCGACTACGACTGCTGGAACGAGACGGCGGCGGACGTCTCGGTGGAGGCCGTCCTCGCCACGCTGCGGGCCAACGCAGAAATGGGCAATCAGGTCGTGCTGGCCGTGGCCGGGCTGCTGCCCGAGACATCCGCTTGCGACTGCCTGAGTGCGGCACGGTTCGCCACCATCACCGCACCTGAGGCGATCTCTCCGCAGGCGAAGGCGCGGCTGCGGGTGTTGTACGGGAAGTACTGGGACTGAGGGGTGGGTGGTTCTGCGCCAGGGCCCCAACCGGCGCCTCCGGCCACCTTCGCTGCGGGCTCAGCCCGCCTCAC
>JAQCJA010000017.1 GCA_027593305.1 bacterium | reverse complement strand
CCTTTCCGCGACAACATCGATCGCGCCAGCCGTTCCGGTGTCTCGTATGTGGTTCAACCGGGCGGATCGAAAATGGATGACGTCGTGATCGCCGCCGCCGACGAGTACGGCATGGCGATGGTGTTCTCCGGAGTCCGTCTGTTCCACCACTGACCGATCCTCACACGGGCAGGTGGCGATAGATCGTGTCACCACCATTGCCGTAGCCGCACTCCATCGCCGGTGCCACGTCCACCAGGCTCGCTGCATCGGCGCTGAACTCAACGGCGCAGTCACGGATATGGTTGCCCTGCAGACAGACCGAGCGAACCGACGGATCGATGAAGAACCCAGGTTTGTCACCACCGGCACCGCCGCTGATCGTGTTGCCCTCAAAAAACAGGTCATGCGCAGCTGCGGCGATCTCCACCTGCCCGTGGCCTTCGGCAGCAGCGTTTCCGGATATCGTACATCCGCGCACGTGACAGGAGTGAACCTCTACCGGGTGTGGTGACGAGCGCACCAGGATGCCCGCCCGTGTATTGCCCTCGACTGTGCAGCTTTCTATCAGGTTGTGGCAGTCGCGGGTGCCGATGGACACACCCGTGCCGTTGTTGGTGAACCGGCAGCCTGTCACGGTGATGTGGTTGGCGCGGACACAGAAGAAGAAGCCGCAATTGCCGTTGCTGTGACTGTCACAGTCCTCGAACAGAGCGTTCGTGCTCCCCGCACCAGGATGCAGGCCGTTGCCGGTGTTGCTGCTGAAGGTGCAACCGCGAATGATGACATCCCGGCAGATCTGGAAGCCGAGGCCCTCGCCGTCATAGTCACGTTCACGCACACCCGTCACCTCAATGCCGCGACTCTGGTAGAAGTAAACGGCCGCCCCCCGGCAGCCCCCCATGGCTTCTGCATTGTCGGCGCTGTTGCCTTCCAGAGTCAGGTCACGCACGGCAATGTCGTGCGCCCTATGGGCGAAGATCAGCGGGTACGCCGTGGTCAGGCATGGTTTGTCGGCAGCACGGTAGTCGGCCTCAAGGCCATGGTCGAGGCCTACCCAGTTGCCCTCAACCCACGTGATGGTGGCAAAGGTCTCGTAGAATCCGCGGCCCTTGTCGTCATGGACAGATACGGTCATGCCCGGCTCCAACCCGGCAGCCGACTGCAGCGGCACGTCACACATGCCGTAGTTATGGTAGCCGGAAAGCGGATAGATGCGTCCGGGGCCTTTGCGCAGTACGGTGGCGCTTCCCTGGCCGACCAGTTCGATACCGCTGTGCAGAGCCAGGCCTCGGTCGAGCACCAGGTCCATCGCCGGCAGCAGGACGCGCCCCCCTCCCGCGGCGGCCAAATCATCGATCGACTGCTGGATCTGGCGGGCGCTCCCGGCTTCGGTGACGGTAAGTTCTCGATCCATGATCAATCCTCAGAAATGCGCCAAATGGCCGCCATCTACAGGAGGAACTGCGCCAGTGATTCATGCCGCCTCTTCCGAGGCCGCTCGGTATGGACGAGGGATGCCACGCCGCCGATCTTCTCGATTGCTTGTGCAGTTGGCGTGGTTGTATCCTGCTCGTGATAAATACCTGTCTGGGTTGTTCCTCGATGTCGGCCACAACAACCCGAGCCCCTTACCGGGCAAACTGCATACATCTCCCTCGGCCGCTTCCGGAACTGGCCCCGTGACCATGGCAACCCGACCCTTCAATCTTATCGGCTCGTCTCTCACACGTGGTGCCGACGGGCAACAGTGCCGCCGTCGGCAATCAACGCCGGGCGCCGGCAGGTGTCAATCGCAGATAATGGCCGGGTTGGTCACGTTGATTCTGGCCCTTGGTCTTGTTCCCGCAGCCGCTGCAGCCATCGACCTGGATACCGATCAAGCTGGCAACTCCACTCTAGCCAGCTGGCAGGCGGACGTAACGGCCAGTCGCAGCCGCAAGGACAGCCTGTTCCGTCAGAATGATGAATCTCCCCTGCGCCCGGATGACATCCCATCGTTTTCGGGCCTGCGCTACTTCCCGATGGATTTCACCTGGCGCGTGGAGGGTCAATTCCATCGCTATGGCCGGACGCGGCAAGTGCCGTTGCCGGACACCGGCGGCACGACGATCGCCGTGGAAAGATATGGTCGCTTTGTCTTCGAGCGTGATGGAAAACCCTTCTGGCTGGAGGTCTTTCGCAGCCTTCAGGGTGGCGCTCTCACCGTGTATTTCACCGACGAAACCAACGGGGCGCAGACCTACGGCGCCGGTCGGTATGCAGCGGTGTCGCAGGCGGACGATGGCACCTATATGCTTGATTTTAATGGTGCTTACAATCCATACTGTGCCTACAACGAGGATTACATCTGTCCCCTTCCACCAAAGCAGAACCACCTGCCATTCGAGGTCGGCGCCGGTGAAACAAACCCTGGTCCGGAACTTGCTCACTGAGGGTACCAGGAGACTCAGGCTCCATAGTCCTGGCACCACCTACGACTGACAGGTAACGGCTGCGAACATGAGGCGTTTCATCGTTCTGACCCTTCTTGGGGGCGTTGCTGCCCTGGCAGGACATGCCGTGGTCAGTTTTGGCCTGCACCCGGAGCGCCTCGCCCCTGTGGCCATCCTGCTCCAGGGCTGCGTTGCGCTTGTCATTGGCGCTGCCCTCTTCGGTACGGGACTGCTTGGCCTGGCCGACGGCTACGGGAAGCTGGCCTCGCGCGTCGATGCGCTCCTGCTGCAGAAAGAACTGACCAGCGCGGGCACGGGCATCCCGGTGATGGGCCGGGAAGACTTGTCCAGCGTCGGCCAGCAGTTCTGGCGAGGCTACAGCAGCACGGGAATCGGTCTCAGCTTGTTTCTTGCGGGCCTGCTGGCGGCAACGGCCGCACTCGCCCACACCTCGCCCGATCTGTTCACCATCGGCGTTGGCTCCGCAACCGTCATCCTGACTGTAGTTGCCGCCACCGTTTCCATACGCGGACTGCGCCGGCTTCGGGCGGCACACGTGGGCGTCGACAATTCGGTACGACAGTTGTCACGTCTGCCCGACCGGCGTCGACAGGATGACGCCCCACCGGCGCGGAGGCGACGCCCGGCTCGAGTCACTCTGTTCCCACGGGCGGCCTCGACCGGTCTCGATCGCCGGTTTGTGCCACGTGAATCACGGGCTGTCGGCACGCCCGGATAAGGGCGCCAGCCCCCTCTCCGGTTGTCACCTGCACGCGCGTTCTTTGCAGTTCCCCTCCCGCAAATACCTCTCTATATTGGCACATCGGCAGGAATTTCCCACCACCCAAGGAAATCCTTGCCGGTTTGTTCGCCCTCGAGTGAGGTCGGCGATTCCGTTTTTCCTCTCGAATTTTGCTGGTTCTCTCTGAGAAATGGCACTTTCTGCCGCCCCGTAGGCAGATTGGTACCACTTTTGCGTAGCCACTGATCGTCCCAGGCGGGATTCACCCCTACCCTCAGAGCTGAGCGCGGGGCTCACAAGCAGAGCCCGACGCTCGTGGAAACGACTGCAGCCCTCAGATGACGGACTCGTTCACAGCGGCGACACCCCGAATGGCACCGAATGCCGATGCCTGGACGCGCCTCCAGGAGCACTGCACTGAGGCGTTGTCCGTAGCGCGCGAGTTGCTGACCCGGATCGAATTGGGTGCCGAGGCAGCCGATCTGCTGCCCCTGCTGCAGCAGGAACGTGATGCAGTGACCGGAGTTCAGGAGGAGGTCGCTCGGTTTTCTGGTCGGCTGCCGACAACAGGCGCACCCAGACGTGACGAAATCGCCGCCCAACTGGCCGAACTGATGCAGCTCGACGGACTGAGTCGGGATCTGCTGTCCCGCCGCGGGGTACGCCTGCGCGCCTTTCCCCGGCGGGGCCACGGACAACGCTTTGCCGCAGCCCGTGCCCCCATGCAACAGAAGGAAGTGTAATGGCGGCCACCGAGCCCAGAACGGACCATGTCCTGCAGATCGGGATGGGGTCCGACGTGCCTCTCGAGGAGGCCTTCGCCGACTCCTACGCGTTGTTCAATGAGACGACGCGGCGCTACATGGAGGCATACAAGCAACTGGAGGAACAGTTCGAGTTCCTCAACGTCCGGCTGGAAGAGACCAATCGGGATCTGCGCGACAGCCTCGAAGAGAAGGACCGGGTCTCCAACTACCTGAACAACATCCTTGAAAGCATGACGGACGGCCTGCTGGTTGTCGGCCTTGACGGTCGCATCAACCTCTTCAATCAGGCAGCGGAAGAGATCACCGGCCGCAGCCAGGAAGAGGTCCTGGGACGCACCTATGAAGAAGTCATGGGTGTCGAGGATGGCCGCGAAAAGTCGGTGCTGCACACGTTGGATTCTGGTGACAGTCTGGTGAATCAGCAGAAGGACCTGCGCCGGACGGACGAACGCATCATTCCCCTGGGCTTCAGCACATCACTGGTTCGTGATGGCAATGGCATTGTCCTTGGGGCCATCGAAGCGTTCAACGATCTGACTGCGGTGAAACGACTTGAGAGTCAGGTGCGGCAGACGCACACCCTGGCGGCGCTGGGTGAGATGGCCGCCACCGTTGCCCACGAGATACGCAACCCTCTTGGTGGCATCGCCAGCTTCGCCAACCTCCTGGAGCGTGATCTGGAGGCCGATGACCCCAATCGCCGCCTGGTCCGCAAGATTACTGAAGGCGTGTCGCGCCTGAACCGCATCGTCTCCAGTCTGCTCAGCTACACCCGTCCACTCAATCTCAATACGCATCCCGTGGACCTGTCGCAGACTGTCGAAGAGGCAGCTGCCTTCTTCGAGATCGATTCCAATCGACAGACACCTGACGTGATCATCGAACGGCGTTTCGCCGAGTCCCGCACGTGTCAGGTCGACACCGAACAGTTCCACCAGGTCGTGCTCAACTTGCTGTTGAACGCCCGTCAGGCGATGCCCGAGGGCGGCACGATTGAGATCGAGTTGACATCCCGAAGCGCCGAAGATGGCGATTGGGCTCTGGTCGCAGTGCGCGACAGTGGTATTGGCATTGAAGCCGCCATTCTCGACAAGCTGTTCACGCCGTTCTTCACCACCAAAGAGGACGGCACCGGCCTCGGCCTGGTGACGTCTCGCAAGATTGTGGAAGCCCACGGCGGTCGGATCACCGTGGACAGCGTGCCCGGCGAGGGTACGTGTTTCACCATCGCCCTACCCATGTAACTGAAAGCGTCTGCCGCAGCGGCAGGTGCACCGAACCCAAGGAAGAGATCGACATGGCAACCAAACGCATCCTCGTAGTTGATGACGACTCCTATGTCCGCGGCGCGACCGAAGAAATCCTGATCCGCAAGGGGTATGACGTGGATACGGCATCTGCCGCTTCCGGCGCGCTGCAGAAGTTGGATGAGAGCGAGTACGACCTGCTGCTCTCGGACATCAAGATGCCTGGCATGAACGGCCTGGAGTTGCTCGAGAAGGTGAAGACGAAGTGGCCGGAACTCACGGTGATCCTGATGACGGCCTACAGCTCCGTGGAAGATGCCGTACGGGCCATGAAGCACGGCGCCTATGACTACATCCAGAAGGGCTCTGAGTCGACGACTGCGGAAACGGAGATCGTCGTGGAACGGGCCCTGAAGTTCCAGGAAACGGAGCGGGAGAATCGCCGCCTGCGCTCTGAATTGCAGAGCCGCTACGGCTTCGGCAACATGATCGGCAAAGCCAAGCTGATGGAGCAGGTCTTCAACTACATCGAGACCGTCGCCGACAGTCCGGCGACAGTTCTGGTCACGGGTGAAAGCGGCACCGGCAAGGAGCTGGTCGCCCGATCGTTGCACTACAACAGTGCGCGCCGTAACGGTCCCTTCATTCGACTGAATTGTGCGGCCCTGCCGAAGGATCTGATGGAATCGGAGCTTTTCGGCCACGAAAAGGGTGCCTTTACCGGCGCCATCAAGCAGACTCGCGGACGCTTTGAGATGGCCGACGGCGGCACCCTGTTGCTCGACGAAATCAGCGAGATTGACCCGTCCCTGCAGGCGAAGTTGCTACGCGTTCTGCAGGAACGTGAATTCGAGCGTGTCGGCAGCACGCAGACGATCAAGGTGAACGTGCGCATCGTTGCCACGACCAACCGCGATCTGCAGAAAGAGGTGGATGAGGGGAACTTCCGACAGGATCTCTACTACCGCCTGAATGTGATCGAAGTCGAGATGCCACCCCTGCGGGATCGCCTCGAAGATGCTCCTGCCCTGGTGCGTGCCTTCATCGAGCGCTACAACGAAGAGAATGGCAAGAGCATCGTCGGCATAGATGACGAGGCCATGGAATTGATCATGCGCTACGACTGGCCGGGCAACGTGCGCGAGTTGGAGAACTACATCGAACGTGCCGTCGTTGTCGCCTCCGGAACGGTGTTGACCGTGGCCGACTTCCCCCGCAAACTTGCCGCCGGCCCTGGCATTTCGAGTAGCGACGATGGTCTTCAGATAGGCCTTACGGTGCATGAAATGGAGCGCCGGCTCATCATGAAGACGCTGGAAGCATTCAGCGGCAATCGCACCGATGCAGCATCACAACTCGGCATCAGCACCCGGACCCTGCGCAACAAACTGCATGAATACGGCGAGATGACCGCTTTCAAGCCCGGCAACGGCCGACCGTTCCTCGAGTCGGAGATCGCCTGAAGCACAGAGCAGCCCCCGTCCGATCCTGATTCCTGCCAAAGTCCCCCGGAGCGTGCCTCCGGGGGACTTTTTCTCGTTCTGCCAGCGGCGCCACGTGATTGCGCTCACCGCAGCGCCGGGCTACTTTAACCGCTCTTATCTCCCTGCCCTTGCAGGATCTTACGCAAGGTGAGTTCCTCCCGTTGGAGAGCATCCGTTGGCTGGCAATCCTCTGATCATTCTGGGCGACAAGATCGCCAAGCGTCCGCATCTGATGTCCTTCGTCAAGGGTCTGAAGGTCGAAAATGCTATGCTCGATCCCGGGGATCAGGTTCATTATGCCGTGTGCTCCGATTCCGGCGAGGTCGCCACGACGCTGAAGAAGTTTTCTGAGGACGTGAAGATGGTCCTCATCGGGCCGGGGTTGCGTGGCAACGGCGTTACCGTGGCGCGCATGCTTGCCAGCCGTGCCCACATTGTCATGGTCGTCGATCCCCGGCTGAACCCTCTGGGCAGCAGCCCGAGTGAATATGCCACGACCCAGCGCAATCTCGAGGAACTCGACGTGATTCTGGTTCTCGAGAAGGATGCCAATGAGGCTTTCTACCAGCCGTTGATTCAGCAATACATCCTTTCTGGCCTGGTCGCCGGCTCGAATCTTGAAACCATGACGCCAGAGCAGCGGGCGGCGGCGATCGACAAGCGCCTCAACGCGGTCAATACGTTCCCGTCGCTGCCGGAAACCCAGCGCAAGGTAGCCGAACTCGACGATCTCGATCCACCCAAGAAGTGGGCGGCGGCCATCGAACCGGACCTGCCGACGAAAACCGTCATTCTGCGCATCATGAATTCGGCGCGCTACGGTTTTCGTTCCCGCGTGGAAACCATCGATCAGGCTGTAGCTCTTGCCAGCGCCAAGACGATCCGCGAGATCGTCACCGCCTGCCAGATCCGGCAGATCTTTCAGAAGACCTCCGAAGCCACGATCGACCAGTTCTGGCGACACTCCCTTGCGGTTGCCTTCTTCGCCAAGCTGCTGGCCCTTCCCGCCGATCCGAAGGAACAGGATTCGCAGGCGAAGACGGAGATTGAGCGCTATCAGCTTCAGGATGACGAAGCGAAGCTGCTGAAAGAGACAGGGCTTTGGCGGAAATTCTCGTTGGGCGAGAAGGACGATGCCTTCACCTCGGGGTTGCTGCACGATGTCGGCAAGGTGACGATGGTCATGTGCCTGGAAGACTCCCTCGAACTGGTCATGACCCTGATCGAGCAGGAGGTGCAGGAGGCCCAGAGCGAGAACAAGATGTGGGCCCATCCCGTGATCGAGATCGAGCGATTCCTCATGAAGGACCTCGACCATCAGGTCATCGGTGGCCGACTCGCCGACCGCTGGGAAGTCGACGAGAACCTTCGACAGGTCATCACTCATCATCATGATGTCACCGAGAACTCGCCGGATCTGCTGAAGCTGGTCGCCTTTGCCAACATGGCCGCGACCTGTCTGTTTCCCTACCCGGCGGCTGATTCGCAGCACCCCTTCCCGCTGCTCTTCGAGCGTATCAACAAGGGCCTGAAGAAATCCACCAAATCAGGCACCGAGGCCGTGGACGAACTCATCAACACCGAGATCTTCGAGGACCTTGTTGACGTGATGAATCGCCTGAATATTCCCACCTTCATGTGGGAAATGATCGACTTCAAGAGCTTCTTCAAGCTCTGCTACGTGCTGGCGCCTCGTATCAAGAGCGCCACCATCGGCTTTCTCCAGCAAACCGGTGGCTGACGACAGACCCGGGGTAACCGTCGCAATGCCCGAATTGCCTCTCGGCTTTCCTCTCCGTCTCGTTTCCAGCTACCAACGGCGTACGGGCATCTGGCGGGGACGTCGCACTACCGGTCGGATCGTGTCTTCTGGCGCACTCGTCGTTGGCACGCGACGGTTCTCTGCTGGTGTTGTGCGACTCCCCGACGGACCCGACGAATCGACCCAACTGGTGGCATTGTTGTGTGCGCGCGCCCTGCGCCTCGTCGACCGCCGTTTCGATGGCGACGCACACATGGCCGATATTGCCGGGCTTCTGTCGAACAAGGAAATCCCCATCCTCTTCGTTACCGGGCACGAACGTCTGACGGACTGGGACGGGGCACGATTGTGGTTGTCGACCGACGTTGCGCCGCTGCATGGAATTCGCCTTGATTCGAACAAGCATGATCTGGCAGCAGCCGTCCCCGAACAGCTTCGTGGACTCGAACTGGCCTTCGCTCTCAGCCTGGCTGCTCAGTTTGACGTCATCGCCGGCGCCTCCCTGCGCGCCGCCCTGCACTGGACATCGACTCTGTACGAACGCCTCAGCCGGCCGGATCGATCGATCCTGCATGGTGTCCTCGAAGGCCCACACATCGACTCGGGGAATCTCCTGTCGCTGTTCCTGCGGCGAGCGGCCCAGAGCACTGACACCAAATCCCGTGACCGGTGGGTGACGTGGATTCTCGGGCAGGATCGCCTGGACCTGCCCTACAATCGCCAGGCGGCGGGTGAAGTTCTCGACAGTGATACGGATGTAGATGAGAAGCGTCTGCTGCTGTATGGCATCCTGCGTGACTACGATCCTGATGTGGAGATGGAGAACATTCGCCGCTTGGCCTTCGAGGCAAGGTCGGCGCGCCAGCAACTCGTCTTCGGGCGTATGAGCCGGGCCTTTCACAATCAGGGAACGTTGTTTGCCGACGGTGCCCTGCTGGAGCCTGGCGACGACTGGCGTCAACTGGGGGCACAGGCCTGGAGTCTGGCAACGGGTGCCGAAGCCATGCAGTCACCCGCCATGGAACTGCAGATGCTGTTGCAGGGAAGTCTCCCTGTTTCACTCATCCAGATGGAGGGAGCCTGCGAGCGCTACGAGGAAGCCGCCCTCGATGCTCAGCGCGATGGACTGATGGCCCGTCTGCGGCTGGCGCGCGCCCGGATTGAGGATCACGGGGATGAACTGGCATCCCGCACGCCCTTGCCCCCTGTGGCACCGGAAGACATCACCAGATTGACATCGGACCGTCTGCAGTTGGTCGAAGGGGTGCGTGGCGAACTGCTGCGTTCGCCGTCGCGGGACGCCGCCTACGTCATCATCAGTCAGCGCCCTTCACCGACCGGCTCGCATCTGCTGGTCAAGATCAACGAGTTCGAGGAGCCCTACCTCGGCAAGGCCGACAACCTGACGAAGCTGGTTCGACTCGCCGGCGACCGCGTCTACTCAAGCCCTGACTATCGCTGGCTGCGCTTCGCCGATCACTGGATCGAAGCGATCCCTCTGTTCATCAAGGAAGAGATCCTCGTCGATGAAAACGGCGAGGAGACGACGCGAACCGTAATCGACATCGCCGGCATGGAAGAGTCCTTTCGTGAGGAGATGGCAGACCATTGGGCCGAGAATCTCCGGGCTGTCCTGCTCTCCGAGCAGATCGCCGCAGGACGGCTGCAACTCTGGCGCGAAGCAGGTGCGGAGAATGCGTCGGGCCTCAAGGCCGATGATGAGATCCTGGCCCTGACATGGGCCGCCGGCGCCGCGCCGGAGGATCTGGCTGCGGCAGCTCTGCTCGTGCGGCACGTAGCTGACGCCCCGGGTGGTGACCTGCAACGCCTGGTCGAGGAAGAAGAGCTTGAGCCCTATGACGCATTGCTCACGATCCTTGCCGCGGCAGCCGCTGATCCCCAGTCCTTGTGGTCCCGTACACGGGTTGCTGGGCAATCGACGTCGTGGCACGCGGCGGTGCTGCAGACCCTGGGGACTGAGGCAGCAGATGTTATGGCGGATCTCGTGCCGCTGGTTCTTGCGCCCCGCAGACCGTTGCCCGTCCTGCACGTGCTGACAACGCAGTCTGCGGGAATGACCCAGGGGTACATCCGCACGTGGCTTGAGGAATCGATGACGCTGTACAACGTCATCAACGAGGCCGGGCTGGGCGCCGAGGTCAACAGCCGGCAGCAGCGCTTCCGTCAACGTCTCGCTGCCCTGGGCGCCAGAATCGTCAACGAGCTGGGAATCTGGGTCGAAGTGGAGGAGGCCGCTGCAGAAGAAGACCTCGACAATGATGCCGCTGTCAGTCGCGTCGTCGGCCGCAATCGTTCCGTGCAGGAAGAGGTTGCCGTGCTCGGCGCCCTCCTTGAGTTGAGCGAAGAACGTTCCGGCCTGCGCAGCGACGATGACGTAGACGATCCCGACGAACTGGCCGGGGTGATTGCCGCCGGTGGCAGCCCGTTGCGGGATGCGGCGGTCGCCCGGGTCGTGCAGAGAAACGGGCGACAGTTGCAGCAGGACGTCGCCGCAGCGCAGTTGGCATCTCCGGCATTGTCGGTGGCCCAGGCGACACTGCGGGTCGTCGAGACGGACGAACTATACCGGCAGGACCTGGAAACTTTCGTCCGCTTTCTGGCACGGTCCCACCTGCTGCAAACGTGGGCCAGTGAGCGTGGCGCGGACGGCGATGATCGTCGCAAGAGCTACTTGCGACGCTTCTCCAGACTGTCAAAGACAACGGCGCGCAAACAGGTTCTGCTGGAACGAGGGCTCCACGTGGAGGCTCTGGTCCCCCGTCACCGCTACAGTGCCGTTGGTGGCAGCAAGAGATTCCATCTGTTGTACACGCCAAGTCGCGTCGATCTGGGTCACCGTGAGCGCGAATCGGTGGAAACCTGGGCCCAGTGGGTGGGTGGCGCCGATCGTGCCGCGGCACGTGTGGGCCGCGAAGTCTACGGCCTCATCAACAAGACCGTTCGCAGCTACGACAGCCTGACGGAACCCGAGGTCCTGAAGACCGGCGAGAACGCCAGCATGGCGTCGCACTTCGCCTTCTCCAACGCCCTGTCCCTCATGGTGTCGGCCAGTGCCCATGGCGATATCGAGGAGATGGGCGACCAGATGAGCCGCCGGGGGGACCGCATCATCCATCCCGCCGGTGAGGGGTATGGCGGTTATTGCGTACCGAAGGACGGTCTGTTCCTCGAATTTGTTCTGACTCTGGGCCGCACGGAAAAGCTGCACCAGCTCGGCGTCCCGGGCGAATACCACGACATCGTCGCCGCTGCCGCACACGAACTGCTGGATCGGCAGAACGATTTCGCCACCGCCTTCGAGTGGGAGGCGTGGGCCGCCGAACGCCTGCGCGACACCAGAGGCGTGGAATCGATCTTCGGCGTCCGCGCCAGCGACGACGGGCCGGTCCCCGTCTTTCAACTGCCGCGACTGGCCGAGGTCCTCGACGGCCTGGGACAGCCGGAGTTGCGCAATCCGGAGCGAGTGACAACAGCCCTCGTGGCCCGTTGGGGCATTCATAAGATGGTCGCCGGCGGTGAACACGTGAACCGCTTCATGCCGTTCTTCAAGACGTGGCTGCTGCGTCAGGGCATTGCCGAAGCCACCCGTCGGCATGCCGGCGTCGCCCTCGCGCCGGTCGTCGTGTTGACTGCAGAGTACAAGCCCGACACGCAGGATGGCCGCTTCGCTGTGGGCATGCGCAAGTTTGAGATCCTCTGCGGGACGGGTGACCATCTGCACTACGCACTCGATGCCGATGGCCAGACTCTGGCGAGCCTGTTGTCCGAGGGCTACGATGCCGTGCGGGAACGTGGTCGCGCAGCCCGTGCAGCCCGCATGCTGGGCCTGCCCCCGGACGACAATGCCACAACCACCGCGATTGCCAAGTTGTTCCCGGCGCCAGCGACTCCGGCCGAGATCCGTGTCGTGTCCCCCACCGGATTGTCGACGCAGGACCTGCTCGGATACACGAGTGATACGAAGCTGGAGACCATCGCCGAAGCGGCGCGGGCAGAACTCATCGCCGCGGGCTTCACCGATGCTGAGATCGATGCCAGTCTGGCGACCTATGGGCCGCATCCGACCCGATGGGCGACAGCTTCCCCCGAGGCCGCCATCTGGCAGCAGGAGCATGGGCAGTCCATGGGCGGGCGCCTGCATGTGCTCGCCCTGCAGGTACTGGGACCGGAGCGCTCCTATGAACGATCCCTCCAGGGCGCCGACGTGCTCGACACGGGCATCCCTCACAGCGCCCTCTTTGAGTTGCTCGCCGATCCGTCGCAGATATGCCGCTTGATGCTGGAGGGCAACGCCGACAGCGCCCTCATCATCGTCGATGGTGCGTCCGGCGCCCGGCGTCGAGCGATGAATCGCTTCGACGTCATGCTCTGGTTTGCCGCTGGAGAACGATTCGGTCGCGAGCCCGTCTACGTCAGTATCGGTGTGGGCCATGAGACCGTGGAAGGCTGGCGTCTGGCTATGCGGCGACAGAAACGCCGGGCATCTCGACTCAATGCAGCCCTGCGTTCCGGTTCGATCGAAGCAGCCAGCGCCGCCTACTCTCGCATCGTCGAGGAAATCCGCTCCGAGCAGGAAGTGCAGCAGCAGTTGGCTGAGGTCGACAAGCTGCGTCGTTTCAGTCGCCTGCGGCGCCGGGACGAGTTGCTTGCACGGGCTCTTGCGCGTATCTCGGCAGGGGTCACGCTGGAAGAATTCACCTTCGGCGATTTCCTCGCTGTGGGGGGCGTATTTCTGCTCGATGGTGCGCACAGCGAGGAAATCGACACCTGGCGCCGCGATCTGAAGCGCCCCGAGAATGACGAATCAGAACGTCTCATTCGGCACCTGCTGCACCCCGCAACGGTGCCGCAGATAGAAGATTTTCGCGAGGAGAAGGGCATAGAGAGTTCGAACAAGGCTTCTGAAGACCGCCCCGTTGCCGCCCTGGAGGCACGCCGCCAGCTGGCTCAGCGTGTGGCTCCCCCCCCCCCCCTGAACGAGAGACATCGTGCAGTCGAATCAGTCGACGCGGGCGAGGCTGGCTTTGATGCGGCCTGTGATGCGGCCATTCACGCCTTGGGCGACCCGCGCAATCCCGTGACGGATACTGCCTTCGGCAATTTTATCGCCCACACCCGCAACGCGCTGTTCGCCCTGGTCAGCCAGCTGTATGACGAAGATCACGCCGATGAAGCGCAGGTCTTTGTCGATCACCTGTCGCAGCTGTTCCTGGGCCGGGAAATCAATGTTGACAACTGGCGCCAGATTGCCGGCAGCTACGAGGATGTGGGAGACTTCGGTCGTCTGGCGCAGATGATCGTTGAGCGTGACGGAGCCAGCACCGCCGGCCCGGCGCTTGTGCAGATCGCGCGTGGCGCGGAACTGTTCTACATCCTCCTCGCCGTCGAAACGATCCTGCCACACACCCGCCGGGGCGCCGAGAGTGATGCCGCCGAACTGTGGCGCACCCTGGCCGACTTCTTTGCCGAGACGATCAATGATCACTTCTACGAATATTGCCCCTGGGTCTATTCGCGCGGTATCGGCTACGCTCACCTGTCAGGCGAGGCGCTGTACGAGTTGTGTGTGACACATCACGAATGGCTCGCCCGCTACCTGCGTCAGGTCGTGGTGTGTCATACCGAAGTGGCGCAGCTCCCCGAGCAACAACAGGATCTGTTGCTCGGCAACTTCGTCGACGAGCAACAGATCGATCCGATCGGCGCCTCGGGAAGCAGCCTCGCCGAACGCCGGTGGCGCGCCTACGGGCAGTTGCGCGAACTCGCTTTTGTACGCAACGACGGCTTCCCCTTGCCCGAGGTCTTTGCCGAGTTCGATCCTGAGCTCATCGACGCGGACCGTCGGGTCAACCATGTCATCGCATTGCCCGTCGGTCGTACGCACTACTCGCGAGCCCTGCGGGAAGGCCCGACTCTGTCGGCCGAACTCGAAGCCGAGGGCCGACCCGGTGCCAATCTGATCATGACGCGTCGCGTCGAATTGGTACAGCCTGCGGGGCAGCCTCGGCCCACGGTCAATGTCCATTCCGGTCATCTGTACGTCTCGGCATCTGCGTATGCCGCGGCTCTTGTGCGGCATTCGGGCATGGACGGCACTCGTGCAACCGAAAGTGCGCGGCGCTGTCATCCAAAAGGCATCCGCCTTGCCGTTGCCTTTACCCGTCCCGTGCGCGCCAGCGTCGTCTACCCCTTTCATGGGGATCCTGAATACTCCTCGGGCCGGCTGGAGGATTGTGGCCTGCCGGTCTCCGTGCAGTCACTTTTCCATACGTGGACCACGTATGACAAAGCCAAGTACCCCGATATCTTTGCAGCCGACTCAGGCGTCGACGTGCCCCGTGAGATCGATTGGCTTGCCTCCTGGACACGGCGGGCTGCCGACGAACGTACAGTGAAGGGCTGGATCGAAAACGGACTCGAGAAAGACGGTAGCTACACGGGGCTGCGCGGCTTTGCCCGCCAGCATCGTCTGGTGATGGTCAAGGACGCCGCCGAGTCCGGCGGCCGTAATGCGCGCGCTTTCGTGCTGCGCAAACTTGCCCAAACCGAAGTCGACGAGGAAGAACTTGAGCAGGCCGTCGACTTCATCTATCAGATCAGTCTGCGCCACAACGTCGCCATCCAGGAGGTAATCGTTGCCAGCCCGGAGTACTGGGCAACGGATGCCTTCATGTCTTCCTTCGTTCGTCGTCAGATTACCGAATGGGGTTCCGCCGTGGAGCGCCGACGGCGACCGAAGTCACCTCTCTATGGCTCCCACCGCGTGATCGTCTCCACGGACGATCCGGCAGCCGACGTCGCCCTTGAGGACAAGTGGCATCTGTCCCATTGGATTACGCTCAACAGCAAACAATTGATCACCAACGTTGGCCGTGGCGGCAGCCTCGAGCAATTCCTGCCCGAATTCGTCCATCCCCGGCATGGCGATCAATTGTTCGCGGGGCTCGCGGATTCAGCCCGCAAGGTCATGGAGGCCCTGTCGGCATATGAGCATCGTGCGGGCAAGACCTACACTGCCGAGACGGGACGCGCCGTCGGTCAGGATCTCACGGGTGTATCCTACGGCTGTCCGCGCTACATGATGCTGGATTTTCTGGTCACGCCATGTTTTGCCGAAGCCGGCGATCTGGTTGAAGTACGCCACGAAGCGGGGGGCGAATCCAGCTTCATCCTGCAACGGGATGGCCTGCGGTTTCCGGGTTCGATTGCCAGCTGGCGTGTCGTCATGATCGAGCCGAACATCGGTGTTGGTTTGTGGGATCGCGTGGCCCTGCGCGAAGAATTCCACGAAAGGGAGTCCAGTCAGTCAGAGAACCGGCCTTTTGACTGGAATCGCGTCGGTGTCAACGCCCGCGTTGTCCTGCGTGACCTGACACGTGGTGGCGAAGTCTACCTCCAGGCCCTGCGGGCCCTCGGAGAGGAACCGGCCGGATGAAATCGCGCGACGTCGACGTGGCCTGGACGCGAGCTTGTGATGGCCTCGGTCTGCCGCGTGTCGCCACCCTGTCTGCAGATGAAGCCAGCGTGCTGCTGAAGTACATGGTTGCTGAGGTGGCTGCTGCCCCCGACTGTCCGGCACGCAATTGTGCCACCCATCGTGCCCGCCTCAGTCTGCGTCAGCTCGTGGCCGATGGGCTTGGCGCCCTTGATGGGGCCCTGTCGCCACAGACCCGCCGACGCGTGGAACGGGCCCTGCGTGAGGACTTGCTCTATTGCGAGCGCATCATCGATCTGGCCGTGTCCGACCTGATAAGTGAACCGATGGCCCCCGAAGTATGCATCGCGATGGAGGCGCACGCAGAACTACCGGAGGATGGCAGCCGTTGGACGCACGGGATCGTGTTCCATGCAGCCCCTCTGATCACGCACGAAATCTACCCTCTGACAGCCGATGCTCTCGTTCACGACTCCAGAGAGTCGGGGCCCTTTTTCCGCGTTGTTGGGGTGCGTGGAGACTGGCTCGTTGAAGGGCTGGCGCAACGGGTACTGTACTATGATGGCAACAGCGACCGTTTCATCGAGACATCGCTCACAGAACCGATTCGTCTCGATTCGATACAGTTCCTGGCTCTTGGTGAACGCCAGATGGAGAGGCACCGCTGCTGGGCGGCTTCCCAGTCGTGCCAGCAGCTCAATCCATGGTCGGCCTCTTCAGCGGCAGATGACAAGCACGGCCTGTGCCTTCGTTGGGCTGCGGCGGGGCTCGAGATCCCGCAGGGCCTCCTGTTGCAGCCCGGCAATCGCGCCGATGCGCATGCTTTCCTCGCCGCTGCCGATGAAATCGTCATCAAACCGAATACGGGCACAGAAGGTGATCGTGTCATGTATTTTCGTCAGGCCGATGCGGCTGACCAGCTCGACATGCAGTTGACATCGTGCTGGGAGTGGGGTCCGGTGCGGGTCGAGCAACGACGGGACGGTGTTGGCTGGTGTGATCCTGACACCGGATGTGTTCACAGTCTGGCCCTGCGGCTGCATGTGGCCCACGATGGCAACCGTTTCATCGCCGAATCCGGATACGCCCAGACCGGTATCGATGCCGACCATCCGGCTTCCCGCGGCGCGGGCGGCAGACTCATGCCACTGGCGTCCGTCCTGCAGACGCTGACATGCCGTGCCTATGGCAGACACATCCCGTTCTCCGCAGATGATTTCGCGCGACTGCGTGAGGTCGTCGAACTGGCGGCGGGCGCCCACGAGCCTCTTGGACTTTCCGGTATCGATGTCGTGCTCGACACGGATGGGACTGGCGCCGTGTCACCGGTTCTTCTGGAACTCAATCCACGCCCTGCTGGCCTTGCTCACGCCCGTTTTCTTCCAGGGGCGGGTGAGGGTCGTTGTGAGGCGGGGGTATCGTTGTACATGTGGGATGGCATTGCCCGCGCCCAGTCCCGGGACTCGTCTCCGGACCCGTCTCCGGACCCGTCTCCGGACCCGTCCCTTGCCCCGATCACCCACCCGGATGCCATGGAGGCGTGAGGAGAGGGAATGGAAAACGAGACAGAACGGCTTGCGAACGTCACCTCACTGGATGAGTTGCAGCCGCTGCTTGATGCGATCGCTCGTGAGGCACGCGAGGATCGGTCGCCAGTGGCCCAGCGCCGTGCGGTACTGCGGGCGCTGGTGCTGTCACCCGGTCTGTCGGCAGGCCTGACGACGGGGGCCGCCATCAATGCTCTCGTGGAACGCTTCCCCCTGGATTCCTGGACCCAGCACTTCGGTGCCGCCGTCGACAAGGAACTGCCGGGTCTCTTCGTGCAGGTCGTTGATGAACGGTTGGATGTGGGTCACGACGATCTGTTGCATCTGGTGCCGGCAGATGACACCAGTGTCCTGCTGGCAATCCTGAAAAAACTTGCCCAGTACATTGACACTCTTGAGGGCAGTTCTCGTCGCCTGCGAGGCATGCGCGTTGCCATGGTCTGCGGTGCCATCTTCGGCCGGCTGCAGGATGGCAGAATCTGGCGCCGGCGAGGCGTGCCGGCCTGTGGCATTGATGGCGAAGAAATCTCCGGTCTGAAAGCGAAGAAAGCCGTAGCTGATCTCCCTGCGGCATACGAAAAGCGGGTCAACCAGTTGCAGCGTGCCGACCTGCGACGGTCACTGGAAGGAGTGCGCACCCCGGCTGAGCCTCGCCCTCTTCCTGAGAGTGACTTCGGCAAGGTATTCGTCGTGCGCTCGCCTTTGCGGCTGGGAATCTCCAGTGCCAACGCGTCCGATAATCACATCCGCAGCAAGGAACAGGGCGGCAAGACGCTCAATGTCAGCATCGACCTGGTGACGGGCGATCTCAAGACCGCGGCGCCACCCCTGACTGTCACCGCCCGGCGTCTTGGCGAACCACGTCTCGTGCTGCACTCGCGCTCTGCCGAGTTCGGCGCGGACTTCGAGATCAACACGCGCGGTGATGCCGCCGCCCAGAGCGGGCTCTTCTTTGCTTACCTGCGAGGCGGCGATGAATCGTTGCGCATGGTCAAGCAAGCTCTCGTGCATACCGGCATCGTACTTACACACTCACAGGATGTCGTGGGTGATATCGGACGACTCTTTGGTGGAGGGGGGCTGGAAGTGACCACATCCAGCACAGTTCAGCAGGGCTCGGGTCTTGGCACCAGCAGCATCCTGGCAGCGGCGATTCTCAAGGCACTCTACCGGCTCACGGGTAACCCTGCCGGCGCCGACGAAGGCGAATACCCGGACCTGTTTGACCAGAGCGTCCTGCTCGAACAGTCGATTGGTCTCAATTCCGGTTGGCAGGATGCCAGAGGGGCCCGCGGCGGCTCGAGCGCCGTGAAGGATTTCTACGCGCCGCCCACCGACGGGCTGCCGACGCCGGAATTGCGGTATGTCGCCGTCGACGCCCACGAGTTCGAACGGCGGGTCGTTCTGTTCGACACCGGCATTGCCCGTGGCGCCACCCGTGGCCTCAATGTGGTCATGGAGGCCTATCTGTCGCGTGATCGACGGCGCTACGGTGCCATCCGTGAATCATATGCCATTCACGACGAGATGGTCAGATCCCTGGCCGCGGGCGACTACGCACAACTGGGGCAGCTGGCCAGTCGCTACTGGCAATTGCGCTGTACCCTCGATCCCCAGGCTACGAGCCCGGCGATTCAGCTGTTGTTCACTTCCCCCGTCGCCGACCTCACGGAAGGCGCGACACTCACCGGTGCCGGCGGTGGTGGTTTTGGTCTGCTCGTCGCCAGGGAGGGTGAAGAAGAGACGCTCCGTGAGTGTCTCAGGAGGCTCAAGGATCAGCGCGCCTACGCACGCAGCGCCGTAGTCGATTACCGACTCGACGCCCGAGGACTGCAACTCACGGAACAACCAGCGCCCGATGTGGACCGCTAAGGAGATCGACGATGTTGATGAAGGACAGGACCGGCTTCGTCGCCGGCGTCGCCAACCACCGGAGCATCGCCTGGGCCGTCGCCAGGGCCCTGGACCGGGAAGGCACACAACTGGCGCTGGGGTATCTCGGTGAACGAGAACTGGAGGCGATCGAGACCCTGCTGGAGCAGTTGCAGACGCGACCGTTGCTGATTCAGTGCGACGCCACGAAGGAGGATTCCGTAGGCGCCGCCTTCGACGCAGCCGGCAAACAACTGGGCCGTCTGGACTGTCTCGTGCATGCCATCGCATTCGCCAATCGCGAAGATCTTGTGGGTCGCTTTGCTGACACCTCCATCGAGGGATATCAACTGGCCCTCGGCGTCAGTGCGTATACGTTGAACGCACTGGCGCGCGCCGCCGAGCCCCTGATGACGGAGGGGGGCAGCATCGTCACTCTCACCTACATTGGCAGTGAACGCGCCATCCGCAATTACAACGTCATGGGTGTCGCCAAGGCAGCTCTTGAGTCGGGCGTGCGTTATCTGGCCAGCGAGATGGGCGAGAAGAACATTCGTGTGAATGCGTTGTCGGCTGGCCCCATTCGGACGCTGGCGGCCCGTGGAATCGGCGGCCTCAACGATATGCTGCGCGTACACGCCGAACGAGCCGCACTGAAGCGCAACAACACCGTCGAGGAAGTTGGTGACGCCGCACTGTTTCTGTGCAGCCCTCTGAGTCGCGGTATCACGGGTGAAGTCATCTACTGCGACGCCGGGTATCGGATCATGGGGCTCTGACTTCCGTCACATACTTCAGGATGGCGGCGGCAGGGCCAACTCGCGCAGCGCCTTCAGGCTGTGACCACCATCCTGGACACCGGCACGGACCAGAGCCTCAAGGTGGACCCGCAGGAAGGCCGCCTCCTGTGGATGGTCGATATCATACCACAGTGGCAGCAGCGCCAACGTCAGCGTCGGAGCAAGGGCCCGCAAGGTCTGTTCCAGCACGTGTCCCGTACTCCATTCGATCCCACCAAAGAGGCCTGCTGCGGCAAGTTCAAAGGCTTGTGCCGTAACGCCGATCAGGTAGTAGCCACCATCCACAGCTGGCCCCAGAACGACATCAGCTTCGGCAAGTCTTGCGAGGGCATCATCGATCGTGGACTCGGGCAGGGAGGGAGCGTCCGTGCCCAGGATCACGGCGCGTTGCACCCCTGAGTCGAAAGCGGTCTGCAGAGCGTGCGACATACGCTGCCCCAGGTCCTGGCCTACCTGAATCGTAAACTGCAAACCCGTATCATGGCCGGGGTCGAGCAGGCAGGACAAGTCTTGCAGACCTTCTGCATCAGCGCTGGCCACGATCTTCTGCGTCGCCGCACAGCCATGCAGCAAGGCCGTACTGTCGTGGAGAAATGCCGTGTACAACATGGCCGCCTGCAGCGGACTCAGATGTGTCTGCAGGCGGGTCTTCACTCTCCCGGGCTGCGGATTGCGGGCAAACAGAATTGCGCAGGTCACTGGCTGCGGCTCGGTTTGAGTGGGCCCGGGATGGAGGCTATCTTCTGTAGTTTGAGCAGCACAATTCCGCTTTCATCAGATAAGGAACCCGATGGCACAAGTCAGTATCATCCGACACCGTCCCGGCGCTGTATTCTGCAACCCCTGCGAGGTCATCACCGTCGACGACAATGGCAAGGTCGTGCGCCTCGTCGAGCCCAGTGGCAACGTCGGCACGCAATACGCCAATGACGTCGGCTCCGAGTGGTTCGGTACGATCGAGAATCTCAATGCGGGTCTGGCGCGGGGCAAGG
>JAQCJA010000547.1 GCA_027593305.1 bacterium | reverse complement strand
AGTGGCGAGTCGGCCATGCAGAATTCGAAGATGTCACCGTGTGGCACCGCAGCCAGCGCATGCAGGGATGCAGAGATGGTGATGCCACTTTTGAAACTGTGGTTGACGACGCGTGTGTGCATTCGATGGGCGAGCCGCCCGACCTCTACCATTGTACTGATTCCACAGCGACCGGGATCCGGTTGGATCCAATCGAGGCGACCGTCACGCATGAGACGTTCGAAATCGACATACCGGGACTCCGCCTCGCCGGCGGCAATCGGCACAGGGCTGGCATCACTCAAACGGCCATACCCCGCGACATCCTCGGGATGCAGAGGCTCCTCGAGCCAGAAGATGCCGAACTCATGAAACTGCCGGGCCCGCGTCAGCGCCGTCTTCCAGTCCCATACCTGGCCAGCATCAACCAGGATGTCGACTTGTTCCCCGGCACCGCGTCTGGCTTCGCGAACCAGCGCAACGTCCAAGGCTTCATTCTGCCCCATCGGTCCCCAGCCGAATTTGATGGCTGTGAACCCCATATCGGCATGTCGACGGGCCAGTTCGTAGGTCGCCGCCGGCGTGTCACCAAAGAGGATGGAGCAGTAGGCACGAAAGCGTGTCTTGTGCGGACCACCCAGCAACTGGTATACGGGTCGACCACAGGCCTTGCCGGCGATATCCCACAATGCCAGGTTGATACCCGCCATTGCATGGGAGCCGGCGCCGGTGCGACCGTAGTAGTTGGCCGCCTGTGACATCGCCTCCATGCAGACATCGAGTGCCAGGGGGTCGAGGCCGACGAGAGAATTGGCCAGACCATTGGCGATCTGGTGCGACAGCGGCGCCTCGATGATAGCGGCAACAACCGTGGGTGCCGAATCAACTTCACCCCAGCCCGTGATATCCTCGTCCGTGTCGACACGAATCAGGCAGGTGTCCTGCGTTCCATCGCAGGCCGCCGTTACATCGGGCAGCCGCAGGACATGAGCTGTGACCTTGGTGATTCTCATTGGGCCGGCTGTCCCCTGGACTCAGAAGTTGAATACGGTTTCGATCGACAGGACTTTGCGCCGGTTTATGCGGCTGTCTGCGGCGCGCACGAAAAGGAAGCGCGTGTCCCAGACCACAGTGACACCACCGGCCATCTCAAAGCCGACTTCGTAGCCATAGAACGTGTCCTCCGTCGACTCGAAGAAGCCATCCTCCGAGCCGGGAGTGCCATCTGCGTCGAGATGGTTGCCGATGTTGTTCTTCTGGTAGTAGGCGCTCGCCCGACTCAACCTCGGTACATTGGCCAGTATCTTCTCTGCGACCTCAATGTCCGCGTGCAACTGCCGCGCGGGATCGTCGGCGCCGCTCATGTGCTGGTAGTCGGCAGCCCCCTGCGCCAGGCCGAAGAGGTCTGTCACCAGACGTCCATACACGCCATCCAGGTTCTGGCCACGTCCCAGGCTCGCGTCCTTTGGCTCTGCACGCCCCGTGGCGACATCAAGGCGGGCGCGATCGACGTCGTAGAGGTTGTCGAAGTATCCGGCTTCGAAATCATCCTGAAAATGACGGTACTCCAGTCGACCATCGAAGGGGCCGACCTTGGCCCGGACACCGGGGGCCGTGATGCCAAAGCCCTCGGCCTTGCGGTTCCCGGGGGCCACGCCCTGCGATTCGGCCGCCGCCAGGCTGAGCCTGTCGTTATTGTCGATCATCATCGCCATCTGTCCGTAGACCATCAGGCTCAGCTGATCGTTCTCCAGCAAATGGTAACCGATATCGAGACCGACGATGCCAAAGGGGTCGGAACCCACCCGATTCTTGTTGAAGGGCGTACGTCGCCGCACGTCTGTGTCGACGGCGAAGGCTTCGCTCTCGAGTGCAGTCAGACCATCGATGACATTCTGCGGCAAGCCGCTGCCGCTGTCGATATCGATGACGCCGTCGTTGTCATCGTCGGCATCGAAGTCGTCGGAGACGCCGTCGCCATCGTTGTCGAGTGCCAGGTCCTTGTTCTCGGGAAAGGCATCGACGTCATCGGGGAATCCGTCCCCATCGCGGTCGAGAAGTCCTGCGTACTGATCCAGATCGACAACATACGTGAAGCCGACCTCAAGCTTCGGCATGGGTCGGTTGTAGACGCGGAAACCGAGCAGGGCCCCACCCTCCTCGAGATCCTGCAGATTGCTGACCATCCCCTCAACACCGAAGTTGCCGCCCGCCAGGCCCTCCAGCTGGAAACGAATGCCGGTGTTCTTGACGCCGGGGTACTGCAACGTGTTGCGATAGCGGTCCATGATCAGGCCGTACCCCAGGGTCACGTTGTCCAGGGCGCCGACACGGATGAACAACGGATCACCGGGCTTGCCATACCGCACGTAGTAGATCTTGCGCAGAAAGGTGTCGAAGGTCTCCGCCGTCGTGTCAAAAGACCACCCACGGCTCTGGAAGTCTCCGTCTTCGCCGATGAAAAGCTCAATGTCGAGGGCGACGGCCAGGTTCCCGAAGGGCAATTCCGGACGCAGACTCAGGCGATAGAGCTGGCGGTCCTGCACAGTGACGGAGCCCATACTGGCACTGTACTGGGGGCCTGTACTGGCCTGATTGGCATCGCCGTAGCGAGCCCCGCCGATGGACTCCTGAGCCAACAGAGTGGTCGCTGATCCAATCGCCAGGCCAAAAGCCAGAAGATATCCGAGACGGCGCATAGTATGTGATCCAGAAAATGGGTTGTCGGGAAGCGTTTGCGAGTCGTTGGGGAAATGTCTGGGAACGGGCACCGGCAGGCGAAGGGGACGCAACGCCCTACCTTTTCAGGACATCCTGCTGAATCTTCTGTACTTCGTCGGCAATGACGAGTTTGAAGCTGCAGCGCTCACAGTCCTCACGGATGAGTTCGGTCTGTTCACCAATGCGGATTTCGACACCAGCGAACATATCGGTGAGCACATTGATCGTCGTCCTGAGCGCCAGTTTCCGCTGGAACTCGGCGATCTCCTCAAGTTCCACCTTCTGGTTTCGCTCCAGTTCGGCAATCTTGGCGATGCGCTTGACGGCGACGAGCATTGCCTGCTTCTGCTTGGCCGAAGGACACCTGGCCAGTTTCTGCTTGATCAGATCCAGGTCGAGCCGGTCAACGCCCAGCTTCTTCAACAACACGCGTTGTTTGCCTTCGCACGTATGCATGTTGGCGCGGATCTGATCGGCGCGGTTCACCTGGTCAGGATCGACGCCCACGACCAGTCGGGTACTGGCGTTGTAGGGGGAGCCGATCGAACGTGCCGTGATCCCTTTGGCACCCCAGACAAGGCCGCCCACAAGGGCGCGCGATTTGCCTTCGCCCATCCCCGGAACCTGCACTTCACCGCCCGCACGAACGGACGCGTTGAAGATGTAACTGCCGACCTTGATATCGCCGCCGGCGCGCACCGTTGCCTCCTGTATGAACTTGGACATGATGTCGCCGCCGGCGACCAGTTCGGTACTGGTCCCGACAACACCCCGCTGATTGAGGATGTCCTTGCCGGCCGTCAC
>JAQCJA010000546.1 GCA_027593305.1 bacterium | reverse complement strand
GCTCTGCTCAAACAGAAGCGGCTGCGGGGGTGAAGCATTCGATGGCACCACGGGGAATCTCCTCCGGAAGGACGTACTTGCACCAATGATTATAGGGCGTGCGGCCCTCTGAGGACACCCGTTTTCCGCTTCAGTCGGGTGCTGGCTCAAGGTGCACAACGATGTTCGTGATCTCCGGCAGTTCAGCCATCAGCCTGTCCTTGACCTGGTGGCCAAGCCGGTGCGCCGCCGACACCGACAACACGCCGTCCACCTCCAGATGCAGGTCGAGGAAGTAGCCCATCCCCGAGCGCCGGCCAACAATCTTTTCGACGCCACGGATGCCCGGAAAAGCGCCCGCCAGGGCTCGCACATGTTCAACCACGGGTGCTGGTGGCATACGATCCAGCAGTTCGGAGCTTACAGCATAGACCCCCTGCGCCCCCGTAACGATCATGATACCTCCCACCAGCATGGCCGCCAGATCATCGACGTGGCTCCACGCGGGACCACCCCAGCCGACAGCGCCAGCGCCGACGAGCACGCAGCAGGTCGACGCCACGTCCCATTTGTGATTCATGGCGTCCGCTTTCAGCGCGTGGCTGCCCAGGACCCGGGCCTTGCCGTTCTGGTAGCGATACATCCCGACCTTCACCACAATTGCTGCCAGAGCCGTGATCAGGACGATGGGACTGGGTGCGTCGTGGTGGATCGGGTAGCGGCGAGCCGCCTCGACGGCGATAAGACCGCCCGTAATCAATACACCCACGGAAACGAGACGGGCCAGCTCCTGCTCGATGCGGCCGTGGCCATAAGGGTGTTCGGTGTCCGCGGGCCGACGCGCCAGGCGCAGCCCACCAAGCAAGGCAAGCGACATACCCACGTCCGTCAGGCTGTTGACACCATCTGCCAGCAACGGGAAGGACCCACCCCACCAGCCAACGGCAAGTTTGCTCACAGACAACCCGATGTTGCATACCAGCATCCACCTCGCTGCGACAGCAGCATCGTCGTATCCGGTGTTTGGTGACACTGCCATTGGGCTGCTTTCACCGCATGTGCGAGCGCACGAAGTCCCGTGACGCCGGCACCCGCGCCTCGTCGAGGCTGTGCAGAATCACCGAGCCGGTGAAACCGACGCGGTCCAGGCACATCAGGTAGTGTTCGTAATTCAGCACACCCGTGCCAGCCGCCTGATGCCCGGCGTCCCCGTCACGCTCGAGATCCTTGGCGTGCGCCAGGCGGATGTCATCACCCAGCAACTGGAAAGCATCATCGAGGACCTCGCCCATGCGCGTCAGTTGCCCCGCCCCGAACAGGTTGGCTCCATCGATGACGACCTGCAGGTGTCTGCTTGCCACCTCATCCAGAAGCCTGCGCGCCTTCTTCGCCGTATTGACAACGTTGTTCACCTCGGGCTCAAAGACCAGCGTCACGCCCGCTTCCTCGGCGCTGGCACTGGCCGCCGCCATGGCCCGCACCATGTCCTGCCACGCGGCAGCGCTGTTGTTGTCGGGGTGCGCCCGCCACAGATAGGTACTGTCCCGTGTGCCGGTGCACATCGTGATGAGGTCCGTGCCCAGCAGCGCACAGGCTGCCGCCAGAGTACGCAGCCGGGGCAGACCGGCAGCACCCTCCAGTGGATGGATGATGTTCCAGGTGCCCGACACGGCTGCCAGTTCGATCCTGCGCGTCGTTAATGCCCGCTGCACGCGCGCACACAGGTCCGGCGGAATTTCCGCCGGCATCGACTCGCCTCCCAGCGTCTCCAGGCTCAGCTGGATCGAGGCCAGACCGTGTGCGGCGACAGCATCGAGATTGGCCTCGATCGAGTCGCGGACGAAGACCTTGTTGAAGATGCCGAGCTTCACGGGGCAGCCCGTTCGATCAGCGCCGCAACCCGCGCCGTCAGGTCATCGACGGCGTCGACATAGACTGCAAGCCACTGCGCCAGGCTGTCGTCACCCCCTTCGAGCACTTCGTACCGCAGCCCTGGCAGCATCCACGACGCGTAGCCGCTGAAGGGGTCCGGCGCGGCGTAGAGGGATCGACTCCACGGCCGCTCCTGCAGACCCCCTTCGGCGACAAAGGCCTTCTCCAACCCCAGCAGGGCCTCGTTCACCGCTAGCAGCCGACGATCATCCCCTGAGTTGATGAGATCTGCCCGGGCCACATCCCAGTCGCTGACGGCCTGATGCAGACCGGTGATGGCCCGATCCAGTTCGCTCCAGTCTGCCAGCCTGTGATTGGCCTCGGCGAGCTTGCGCAGATCCGCCACGTGGGTCGCCAGATCCGCCGGGTAACGGGCCAGGGCGTAGGGCAACACGTCGGCATTGGCCAGACGCAGTGCAAGCAGGCCGTTGAGACGGGCCACGGCGGGCCCATAAGTGAAATCGGGATCACAGAAGCGTTCGTAGAAAGCAAAATCATCATAGCCGGAGTGATAGAGCGACGGTCCCCCCATCCCGGGCCACATGGAGGGAATGCCAAGATGCGTGTAGAAGCCGACGTGATCGGAGCCACCGCCAAGATTGCCGATGGCCGGTTCGTCGCGACCACGGTCCGACGGATTCCAGCGTGCCAGAAGGCTGCCCCCGTTGTCATCCGGGTGCTCGACGCTGGCGGCGGCATCGATGAGCAACTGCTTGAGCGTCGGTGAGGCGGAGCCGGAGGGATTGGGCCCGGCGACGGCCATGTCGGCGTTGATATAGGCCACGGTGGATGCCTGCAGACGCTCGGCGTGTTGCTCGACGAATTCGGTCGAGCCGATGATGCCATACTCCTCTGCATCCCAGTGACAGATTGTGATGGAGCGCCGGGGCGGATGCTTGCGCGCCAGCTTCCCCAGGCTTTGTGCCAGGGTGAGCAGCATCGCTGTGCCGCCATTGGGATCGACGGCACCAAAGGTCCAGGCGTCGTAGTGTGATCCCAGGATCACTTCCTGGCCGGGCCACTGGCTGCCCTCGACAGTGCCGCAGACATCGACGATCCGCACCAGCTGGTGGGGCTGCTCGACCTGCAGGCGCACGGTCAGATCCTCTCCGCCTTCGAGGCGGTAGGCGAAGGGCAGGCCGCCCTGCCAGTCGGCCGGCACGGCGGCGCCCGTCATACGCGACAGAATCTCTGTGGCCGCCCCGTAGGCCAGGGGTGTCACGGGAATCTGTGGCAGACCGACCTGGTCCGGGTCCAGACGCTGCACGCCGGATGTAGCACCTGCCAGCGCCGCGACGAAGGGTGTCAACGGATCGCCGTCGTAGGGCAGGGTCTTGATCGAGCCACGCTGTACCGTGCTTGCACTCCACTGCCTGCCCTCGGGATACACCGGCCCCCCGCGGTAGCCGTAGTTGGCGGGATCCGAATAGATGATGACACCGACAGCACCGGCATCCTCGGCGTAGCGCGCCTTGAAACCGCGATAGTTGCCACCGTAGCGGGCCATGGCAATGCGGCCCTGGAGAGACACGCCAAGTTCACGCAACTGCTGAAAATCCTCACGGCGGCCGTAGTTGACGTAGACGATACCCGCC
>JAQCJA010000545.1 GCA_027593305.1 bacterium | reverse complement strand
AGCGGCTGGTACAACTGCGCCGGCGACTTTCATGGTCTGCAGTTCGGTCTGTGGAATACGGCACAGGACCTCGACGGCCTGCAGATCGGCCTCATCAACCTGGTGCGCTCCGGCAAGCCCCGTGGTTTCCTGCCGATTGTGAACTGGAGCTTCTGAGCCGCCAGGACCTCGATCTGTAATTTCTGTGCAACCGCCGGGCCTCACGATCTGTGAGGCTCGGCGTTTTTTCTGGCGGCTAGAACAGCGGTGCTATGACGCCGAAGGACTCGTCCATCACCTGCAGGATGTCGTCGATGTCACTGCGGGAGTGGGCGAAGCTGAAGCCGTGGTGACACGGGTTGCCCCCGTAGTCGTGGAAGTAGACGCCGCGTTTGAAGGCGTGGCGGATGAAGGCGAGCCAGAGATCCTTGCGGTGTTGCAGGGCATCACGATAGTCCACCGGCGGCTGGTCCAGGCCGACGATGACACCGAAACGGGCGCCGTGTCGCGGCACCTGCACCGGGATCCCGTAGCGCAGGATCATGGCGTCGACCTGCGTATAGAAATGCTCGAATTCGGCGAGCAGGTCGGGGTAGAACGAAGATTGCGTCACCTGCTCGAGAAAGGCCAGACCGCCGAGCACATTCGGCAGAGGTGCCATGAAGGTGCCCGAGTGGGTCACATCGCCAACGGGTTTGTACATGTCCATGAGTTCGGCGCCGCCGCAGATGGCCGACAGGGGCAGGCCGCCGCCAAGGGATTTGCCGATGGTGCAGATGTCGGGCGTGACACCGAAGTCGGCCTGCGCACCTCCGGTGCTCTTCTTGAAACTCGTTTGGATTTCGTCAAAGAACAGCAGCACCCCGTACTGGCTCGTCAACTCGCGCAATCCCTGCAGGTATCCTGGCAGGGGCGGGATGCCCCCGGAGTTGAAGTCGACCGGTTCAAGAATCAGCGTGGCGATCTGCTCGCCCTGCTGCTGGAGGACCCGCTCCACGGCGCCCAGATCGTTGAAGGGGATCGACACGATGAACTGTGTCATCGCCTGTGGGATCCCGGGAGACTCGCGGTAGGCGGAAGGGTTGTCGAGCTGGTCCGCCGGTACATGGCCACCGATAAAGGTGTGCTCGTGATAGCCGTGGAAGTGCCCGGTGAAACGCAGGATGCGATCGCGGCCGGTGGCGGCACGGCAGAGACGGATGGCATGCAACGTCGCCTCGCTGCCCGAGTTGGTGAAGCGCACCCGTTCTGCCGAGGGGATCAGCGCGCACAGCTGTTCGGCCAGTTCCACGTGATGCACCATGTCCGAGGAGCAGCAGATCCCCAGATCGGCGGCCCGTCGCAGTGCCTCACGCACGGCGGGGTGCCCATGGCCGAGCAGCGTCGCTCCATGGCCGCATGACATGTCCAGATAGGAGTTGCCGTCCACGCCGTACAGACGTGAACCTTCGGCACGCTCCACGTACAGCGGGTGCCCGAGGGCGGTGTTCAGGCGGGTCGAGGCGCAGACGCCGCCGGGGAGGCACTTGCGGGCACGTTCGAACAGGACATCACGATTCACGATCGGGCTCCACGTTGGTATACGAGTCCCGCCCAGGCCGCCTGTGACACCTTGTCCAGGTCATCGAACGGGAAGATGGGACGATTCGACAACTGCAGCACAATCTGCTCGATGAAAGGTGTGGCACATCCGGGCGCCGCTGCGTAAAGGATGCCCGCGGCGAACGGCTCATAGTCAGCGCGGAAGCCTTCGGGGCTCTTGGCCAGCACGAGCTTGCAGGTGCGTGGGTCGGCACCGGCCGCCGTATACAACTGGGGGGAACTGCCCGGTCCCGTTTCTTCCACAAGCACGATGGTTGTATCGGACACGCGCAGGCGCGCCATGCGCCCCATATCGACGGGCAGATTGTGACCCCCATGACCACTGAGGGTGTAGTGCAGTACGCCGACACCTTCCACTGTGCCCTGCACGGCAAGGGGTTCACAGAAGGGGTCCCGCTTGCCACCGACGGACAATGACACGATGGCGCCGACGCCGGCATCATGACAGCGGCCGACGGCTTCCGGATCGACACAGAAACACAGACCACCGCCACCACCAATTTCCTCATCGACCATCGCCGCCAGCAGATGGGTGCTGTCGCCGGTGGCGCCACTGTTGGTGGCATCGTGCCCTTCGGACACGGCGACGGGCCCCCCTGCAATCGCCCGGGCCGCCTGCAGCAGTCCTGCCGGTTTGACATAGTCGATCTGACGATGTCGACGGGTCTGCCAGCACTGCTGGCCGACGGCGATCTCGTCCAGGGGCGGGGCAGCGCCGAAGCAGGCCTGGTACAGGGTCCAACCGAGCCAGGGCGCATCGAGCCAGGGCTGCACCATGTACAGGCCCACCGAGGCGACATCATCGCTGGCTTCGGCGGCGACGATCTGTCGCCACAGGTCCGCCTGCACGCCGTGATCGGTGGCGCGACCTTCGCTGCTGACAACCATGGGAATCTTGTACATGCGCACAGCGGGCCGGGTGCCATCGCGCAGCATCCGTGCCAGGCAGTGCGCCGCACGGCGGCCGGTACTGACATGGTCGACGTGAGGGAACGTGTGGTAACCCACGAGCACGTCCGCCTGGGTCGCCATGAGGGGGGTGATGTTGGCGTGCAGGTCGAGAGTCGCCACGATGGGCACATCGGCGCCGACAGCGGCACGTACGGCCTGCAGCATGCAGCCGCTGACATCGACCTCGTCCACAGCGGACTGGGCGCCGTGCAGGGACAGCAGGACACCGTCGACCTGGGTCGCCCGCAAGGGCGCCGTCATGGCCTCCACCAACTCCGCCAGCAGGCCCGGTGCCAGTGGACCACCGGACCAGGCGACGGCTCGCAGCAGACCGTGCCAGTCGATGGGCTGGCCCATCTCTTCGGGCAAGGCGGCAAAACCTGCCAGTTCACCGACATCGCCATACGCCGCGACAACGGCAGCGCCGCTGACGAGACCGTAGAGCTCAAAGTCCGCACGCCGTGTCAACACCGGATTGAGCGAGTTTGTCTCCTGCAACAGCTGACCCACGGCGATGCGCATCAGAGGGCCTCACCCAGTCGATGGGCCAGCTCGGTGCAGCGGATGGGTCCACATGGGTGTGGTGTTTCCATGGGCAGAAACATGAGCCGGGGACGCGACCCAGCGCAAGGCGGGTCGGATGCATGGCACCGGTCGCACACACGGTGACGTCATCGGCGGATCAGCTCCGGGCGATGCCAGGGATTTTCCTGCGGCCGGCGCATCTGCGACTCGGTGGCGGTAATACCGGTGAAACCGAAGCGCCGGTAGAGTTCGTGGGCGTCCGCAGTGGCCAGGGTCATGCCCATCCCCTGCAGACAGGGGCAATCGACGATGCACTGCACGAGCCAGATGCCCAGCCCGCGCCCCCGGTGTGCGGGCACAACAAAAACGTCCATGATGTGCGCCATGCGGCTGTAGTCGGTAACCACCCGGGCAAAACCCACCTGTGCCTGGGACGAGTGCAGGCCGAAACAGAG
>JAQCJA010000544.1 GCA_027593305.1 bacterium | reverse complement strand
CGAACTGACGACGTAGATCGAACGGTAATTCTTGGCGGCAGAGCGCAGCATCGTGGGGCCACCGATATCGATATTCTCCACCGCCTCGGCGAGGCTGCAGCCTGGCTTGGAAATGGCGGCCTCGAAGGGGTACAGATTCACGCAGACCAACTCAAACGGGGCGATGCCGTGTTGATTCAGGGTCGCCATGTGCCCGGCGTTGCTGCGTACACCGAGCAGGCCGCCGTGGATCCTGGGATGCAGGGTTTTCACCCGACCATCCATGATCTCCGGAAAACCTGTCACGTCTGCCACGTCCGTCACCGACAGGCCGGCATCACGCATGGCCCGCCCCGTACCGCCCGTACTGACCAGCTCCACGCCCAGCTGCTGCAGTCCACCGGCAAACTCGATCAGGCCGCCGCGGTCCGACGTGCTGATGAGCGCTCGCTGCAATTTCACCGACCCTGCATCCATCCGCCATCCTCCCGGTTTGCGGACCCACAACGCTTCTGCGAAAGAGCGTAGCCAATGCGCCCAATGTCGGCAACCACATGACAGGTCTCCGCCACATCAGGGCAGCTGACATCGACGCTGGCGCCCGCCAGGTCGTGCAACGATTGCTCGACGCCGGGCATCGTGCTGTGCTTGCCGGAGGCTGTGTCCGCGATCTGCTGCTGGGCCACGAACCCGGCGACTGGGATATTGCCACCGATGCCGAGGCAGCGCAGGTCACGTCCCTGTTCGATCGTACCGTCGCAGTTGGCGAGCGCTTCGGCATCGTCTCCGTGCTGCTGGGCGGCAGCTCCTACGAAGTCGCACGCTTTCGGCAGGAGGGTCCGTACTCCGACGGTCGCCACCCCGACTACGTGCAGGCCGCCGAGCCACAGCAGGATGCCGAGCGCCGCGACTTCACCATCAATGGCATGTTCTACGACCCCTCAGGGGGCGGGCTCATCGATTACGTCGGCGGCCAGCAGGACCTGGCGCACGGGCTGATTCGCGCGATCGGGGATCCGGCAGCGCGTTTTTCCGAGGATGGCCTGCGGACGTTGCGCGCTGTGCGCTTCGCCACGCGCCTGGGCTTCCGCCTGGAGGCCAACACCTGGACCCAACTGATGCAGGCGGCGCCGATGATCGAACACATCAGCGCCGAGCGCATTCGGGATGAACTGACGCGGATCTGGACAGAAGGTGGGAGCCGCCGTGGGCTTGATCTGCTGTTCGATGCGGGCTTGCTGGCGTATGTGCTGCCGGAGGTGGCAGCCCTGAAAGGTGTGCCACAGCCCCCCGAGTTCCATCCGGAGGGGGATGTCTGGGAGCACGTGCTGATCATGATGGCAGCCGTCGACGCCCTGGACCATCCAAGTCCCACACTGGCATGGGGCGTGTTGCTGCACGACATCGGCAAGGCGCCCACGTTCCAGCCGGCCGGCGCCGGATCCTCCCGCATTCGCTTCAACGGGCACGACGAAAAGGGGGCGGAGATGGTGGATGAGATCAGCCGCAGGCTGCGGTTCTCAAACCGCGAGCGCGAACGCATTCACGATCTCACGGCGCACCACATGCGCTTTCGCAACGTCCAGCAGATGCGGCCCAGCAAGCTCAAGCGGTTTCTGCGCGAAGAGTTCTTTCCGGAGTTGCTTGAACTGCATCGAATCGATTGCCAATCCAGCCACGGACTGCTCGATCTCCACGCGTTCTGTGTGCAGGCACTGGATGACGCGGCGACCGGCGCAGACCAGGCTCTGCGGCCGCCGGCGCTGCTGACGGGACATGACCTGCGGGCTGCAGGCTATGCCCCCGGACCACAGTTCGGCGAGATCCTCGCCTGGCTCGAGGATGAACAGTTGGAAGGGCGGTTGACGACAGCGGCGGCGGCTCAGGCTGCCGTCCGGCAGCGTTGGCCACTGGACTGAACTACTGCAGGCCTGCCCGCAGCACGTCCGTGATCGGCGCGTGTGACCCGGGTGACATGAGGTAGAGCCCCGACCAGCCTGCGGCACGAATGTGGCGGATCTGCTCAGCGGAGATCTCCTGACCGACGCGGGTCTGGTCCTGCAGATCCGCATGGGCACCCATTCGCGTCACAACATCATCCGGCACGACAACACCGGGGACGTCCCGTATGCGCAGGGCGTGTTCGAGGCTGCGCAGAATCAATACGCCAATCAATACCGGAACGCTGTCGCGCACTGAGGCAAGGATCTCGAGAGGTTGCCAGCGAAAAGCGGGCTGCGTCATCACGTAGTCGGCGCCGGCAGCCAGTTTTCGCTGCAGTTTTTCGAGTTCACGGACACCGTCAAGCGCTTCCGGTTCAAAGCCGGTGCCGATGGTGAAGTGCGTGCGCGGATCCGGTTGTTTGCCCAGAGGCTGGCCGCCGAAGTCGACACCGGCATTCAGATGGGTCTGTGCCAGGCGGATCATGTCGACCGAACCGAGATCAAAGACGCCCGTCGACGGCGGATACGTGGGTGCCATCTTCGGCGGGTCGCCGGTGATGAAAATGGCGTTGCGGATGCGGTTCATCCAGTAGCCCACCAGACGTGACTGTATGCCCATGACATTCAGGTCGCGTGCCGTGAAGTGCGCGATCCACTCGATGTCGTCACCGGTCTGTGCCGTCCAGCCGAGGCCCTCTCGAAGCAGGCGGATGAAGTCCCCGGGGGGGATCAGCGGTATGCCGCGCGAACCATCCGTGATGTCGATGGCGTCGGCCAGGCCCGACGTGGCCAGTTCCCGGACAAAGTCGACCTTCGTCTGCAGCAGCTTCGGCGCGGTACCACGGGATGGCAGCATTTCGACACTGATGGCAAAGTCGCCATCCATGAGCTTGCGCGAGAAGGTCCCGTTGCCGCGCTTGAGATCGTCGCCGGCGGGTTGTCTGGCGGGTTGTCTGGCGGGTTGCCTGGTTGACGGACTGCCTGGCTGTTGGGCCCCGGCCGCTTCGACGAGGCCGGATGCTCCCGGGGCCCAGATTGTGCGGCTGTTCAGGAAGTTGTTCATCTCCCACACGTGGGCCGGGTGGATTTCGCAGCAGCCGCCGATCAACTGCGCCCCACGCTGCGAAAGCCTCCGTCCCAGCTGCCCCATGTATTCGGGATTGACGCGCGTCATGAAACGGTTGCCGATATGCTGGAAGCCGCCAGCGTTGGGCATGGCCGAAAGCAGCAGGTCACCGGCCCCGACCTGGGGCGTGGCGGCGGCAGCGTCGATGAAATCCTCGGCATCCCAGGGGGCACAGCAGTTGATGCCGACAACATGCGCCCCTTCCCGGGCGCCCAGATCCACCAGCTGTTCCGGCGGGACGTTCCAGGAGCCACTGTCCTGGTTGAGGGACATGTGGGCGATGACGGGCAGGTCCGTGTCGAGACGGGCTATGGCCCGCAGAACGCCCTGCAGCAACTCGACGGAGCGGAAGGATTCCAGCAGCAGCGCGTCGACGCCACCATCGATGAGGGCCTGCAGCTGCGCCGAATACGCCTCAGCCAGGGCCCCGTCGGCTTCATCGCCGGCCTGTGTCGGGCCGACGGAACCCAG
>JAQCJA010000016.1 GCA_027593305.1 bacterium | reverse complement strand
GCCTACGGGCTGACCGCTCAGGTAACGTCGTTGATGGAATCGATCGCCCTGCCCGCCGGCTATTCCTGGCAGTTGGGCCAGGCCGCACGCTGGATGCAACAGGACTCGAATGAGGGCAACTTCGCATTGCTCTTTGCGGCGATGCTGATCTATCTGATCATGGCGTCGCTGTTCGAGTCGATCGTGCACCCCTTCACCATCATGTTCGCCATCCCGTTTTCGTTGATCGGTGTGGCCCTGGGACTGTGGGCCCTCGATGTGCCCTTCGACAGCAACGGCATGCTCGGCATGTTGATTCTCTTCGGTATCGTCGTCAACAATGGCATCGTGCTGGTCGATCACATCAACCAGTACCGTCGTGAGGGTATGTCGCGGCGGGCTGCGATTCTGCGCGGGGGGCAGAACCGCATGCGCCCGATTCTGATGACGGCAGCCACGACAATTCTCAATCTCATGCCCCTCGTGCTGCCGATGGTCTATGGCACGGCCGAGGGGTTCTCGCGGCGCTGGGGACCGGTGGGACTCGTTGTTACCAGTGGCCTGGCGACCTCGACAATCCTGACGCTGGTCCTGGCGCCGACGCTCTATTCCCTGCTCGATGACCTGTCGATCTGGGCGCGTCGTGTGGCGCAGGCTGCCCGGCCCGCAGGATCAAAGTGACGGCACACCCAAAACCTTCCATGGGGACCATGAGCATTCCTGTTCGACAAGCAAACCTGGTGCTGTATCTGATCGTTGTGTGGATGATGTTGCCCGTCGGGCCTACGGCCGCCCAACCCATGACACTGGACGCCTGTGTGGAACAGGCCCTGGTCTACAACAATCGGGTATTGCTGGCAGAGCAGAGCATCGTTCGCTCGAGGGCGGATGTCTCCTCCGCCCGGGCGCGCCGACTGCCGTCCCTGAATACCACGCTGATGAACTACAGTCACTCCCGCACGGGCCCGTCGGTTCGTGTCCAGGACAATCCCACGGGAGGTGTCGATCCTGTAACGGGGGATCGGATCTTCGCCGAAGAGACGACGCGGATTCCAGGTGTCGATCGCAGTACCTACGCCTTCTCCGCCGGTATCAATCACACACTCTATGATGGGGGCGAGGGACGGCGAGGCCATGATGCAGCCCGCCAGTCGCTGGCAGCGGCCGAGTTGCGGTTGCGATCGAGCCGGGCGGCGATCGTCTTCACAGTGAAGCGTAGTTACTACAATCTGTTGAAGGCGCAGGAACTGGTGGAGGTGCAGAGGTCGGCTGTGGATCTGAGCCACAGACGCCTGGAGGATGCTGAGTCCCGCCTGGAGGTCGGTGCGACGACACGTGTCGATGTGTTGCGCCTGCAGGTGGCCGTCGACAATGCCAGTGCCGACCTGATCAATGCCGAGCAGCAGGTGTTGCTTGCCGGCGCCATGCTGAACCATGCCATGGGACGTGATCTCTCAGCGCCCGTCGAAACGACATCCCTTGACGGGGCGGTCCCGTCGGCGTCCCTGCATGCGCGTGATCCGCAGAGCGCGCGCCAGTACCTGCAGGAAATGGTGACCCGGGCCAGGCAACTCAACCCGGATATCGAAGCTCTGCGCCACACACAGAGAGCTGCCGACCTGACTCTGAAGGCAGCACAGGCCGCCTGGCAGCCGACCATGTCGGGTGGTGTCAGCTACAGCCGCAACAATGAAGTTCTCGACCGCGTGTACGGTGGCCTCGACGAGAACTACCGACTCAACGCCAGTCTGTCACTCAGTTACAACCTGTTCGATGGCGGCTTGCGCTCCGCCGGCATTCGTCGGTCGCAGTCAAGTCTGGCAACCGCCCGGCTGACTCTCGATCAGCAGGAGCGCGATATCGCCCTGGCTGTGGAAACGGTATATCTCGAGATGGTGCGACTCGAGCGGATTCTCGGGATCGCCGAACGCACGGCGGATCTTGCCGCACAGGATCTGCGTCTGGCGGAAGAGCGGTATCGGGTCGGCAACGGCCGGCTGCTGGAGGTGCTCGATGCGCAGGTAGGCCAGACGCAGTCGGCCAGCAATCGCGTCAGCACGCGTTATGATCTGGCCGTGGCCCAGGCTGACATGGAGCGGCTCACCGGCGACTAGCAGCTGCCAGAGGCGCCATGGACAAACGACGAAGGGCCAGCTGTCCGGACGGAGAGCTGGCCCCTCTGTTGTACTGCAAGGTGTGCGGACTGCGGCTACATGTCAGCGTTGAACGTCGACAAACCTGATCGTCACAGCGCCATCCGGCGAACCACCGATGGACTTCACCTGGAAGACACCGGGGCCATCGAGTTTCAGATCACGATAGGAATCCTTACCCATTTTCGTGTCCCAGATGTGCATGCCATCCTCGCTGACAATCTCGAAGCCGATCCCGCCACGCAGCGCCTCGAGACCGAAGCATCCGGCGGCACGACCATCCGGCAGGCTGATGGCGACGGACTCAAAGCCTGGCATGTTGCAGATCGTGCGGAAGATCAGATTGCCTTCGCGGTCGCGACACGGAACACCCTCTGCCTGGGGGCTCTGCTCGCTGCGGCGCAGATCGTCCGAGCACTCCGGCGCGATGTTCAGATCCGCAAGGTCACCCTCGCCTTCCTTGAGAATCCCCTCCATCATCCCCGCCCTTGGGGGCGCCCAGTTACTGGGGGGAAAATTTCTCGGGCCTGGAGAGCTGCGGCGGAAGGTACTGCCCAACCGCTCCAAGTCAGGGGGCGGGGGCATATGAAAATTGCGCACCCAGGCGTGGAACTCACCGGGCTCGATGGCGCCACTGCCGTCGGCATCCATCATACGGAAGAAGGCGTCGAGCATCATGTGCCTGGCTTCTTCGGGGTCATTCGTCATCGGCGGTGGCGGCATGTCGGCAGGTGGCATGAAGCCCTCCGGCGGCCCAAGAACAACACCCGGGTGCATGGGCGGGTGATCACCCATCATATCCCCCTGAGCCTGCACGACGCCAAGGGACAGGGCCATGATGGCGCTGACCATTGCGAGTTTACGAAGCATGTGAACCCTCCATTCAGGTTGTGGTCCTGCAGATCATTTGACGCGAAACGTTTGTCCGCAAAGATCGGGGCAAATCGACGGAAAGCTGTGCGTGATATCACAGTCGGCCGAATCGCGCTGCCGCTATATATACGCAATGAGATCCGCCGGACCAACTGGAGTTTTCTCCGGGTACGCTCAACTTTCTACTAACCTGCTGTATAGGTGACACTTACGACGGGGCTCATCGTTGCCCACCCTCGTGGGTCCCTGTACATTGTGCCCACCCGAAGGATTCAGCTTCACAACCTGCAACCCTGAGATTGCACTACTTGGAGATTCTCGGAGGACCTCATTTCGCCGTCGCCGGTGCTGGCGAGTCTCATGGGCCGGCTGTGACGACCATTGTTTTCGGCTGCCCCGCAGGGCTGGAACTGTCACGTGCATCGGTCCAGCACTATCTCGATCGCCGGCGTCCAGGCAGCAGCAAGCTGGGCACGCCGCGACGCGAGGCAGACAAGGTCGTGTTTGTCTCGGGTCTGTATGCCGACGATCATGACAGCCTTCTTGGCGGTGCCGAGATTGCCACCTTTGTGGGCGATGATGAGGTGCGCACGCCTGGCTACGAGTGTGGTTATACCACGGGTGAACCCATCGCTGCTGTGGTGCTCTCCGCAGCCAAACGTTCCGCCGACTACGCCCAGTTCCTGGGAGCCACCGGCGACGTCCGACCGGGGCACACGGATCTGGTGAAACATTTCAAGTCCCGCGGCTTCGTCGATCCCCGCGGTGGTGGACGTTCGAGTTTCCGCTCCACGATCTCTGATGTCATTGGCGGTTCGGTGGCGCGTCTGTTCCTTGAGGCGCAGTTCGGCACCCTCGTGTTCACCTCGATCTGCCAGGTGGGTGAATTGGTCGCCAGGGAGCAACTGGCCAACGTCATCGAGGCAGAGCTGTCAAACAGTGCTGACGGCCGCCTGTCGCCGGCGAGCGCCGCGGCTATCGAACAGCGTCTGGAATCCGCCCCGTTGTGGACCATCGACGCTGACTTCGCCACGGCTGCGGCCCAGGTGATCGACCAGGCTCGTCGCGACGGCGATTCCGTCGGAGCCGCCGTAGAGGTCGTCGCCGTCCACGTACCTGCCCTGGCTGGCGAGCCTCTCTATGCCAGCCTCAAGTCACGCTTGATGGGTACTCTCGGCGGCCTGCATGCGGTGCAGTCCTGCGAGATCGGGTCCGGGGCAGATGTCGTGGCCCGTCGCGGCAGTGCCAACAACGATCCCATACGAAGCAGCGGGTACCAGAGCAATCACCATGGCGGGCTGCTGGGTGGCATCACCACCGGCAAGCCTCTGGTGCTGCGCCTGGGCTTCAAGCCGACATCGACGATCGTCAAGCCGCAGGCATCGGTACGCAAGGATCTCGAGGAGATTGATTTTCAGCTGCAGAAGGGGCGCCACGATCCGTGTGTCGGTGTCCGCGCCGGTGTTACCATCGAATCGCGCCTGGCGATCGAGTTGATGAACGCCGTGCTGGCGCATCAGGCGGCCCACGTCGACGCCGCTCACTTTCGATTGTTCGGAGACAAATCTTGAGCACGATTTCCATGGACGACGTCGCCCGCCTGCCAGCGCCTGGCGACAACGTCGCGATTGCCACGAGGCGGCTCGAGGCTGGCACCGTCATCGCCGCGGGTGACGTCAGCTTTACATTGACGCACACAATCATGGAGGGACATCGCTTCGCCGTACGGCCCATCGCCAACGGCCAGGTTCTGCTCTCCTGGGGACTGCCCTTCGGGGTCGCGCTGACCGATATCAGTTGTGGCCAGTACGTCAGCAACGCCGGCATGTTGCACGCACTGCGGGGGCGGCATCTCGACTTCACTCTGCCCGCGGCACCCAACTTTGAGGATCGCATCACTCCCTACGTGCTCGACGAGGCCACTTTCACACCGGCGCCGCCTCTGGCACGAAAGTCGCAGCCGCCGACGTTCGCTGGTTTCAATCGAGGCGTGCGCGGGGCGGGGACGCGCAATTACGTCGTCATCATGGGTACGACATCCCGAACGGCTGCCTTTGCCCGCATCGTCGCCCAACGTCTCGAAGGCCTGCCGACGGGCGCCGGCTTTGATGGTGTCGTCGCCGTGACGCACACCGAAGGCGGCGGTACGGCGACACCAAACAATCGGGACTTGGTGCTGCGCACCCTTGCGGGTTTCGCCGTGCATCCCAACGTGGGCGCCCTGCTATGCGTCGACTACGGTTCTGAAGCCGTGTCGAATGCGGCTCTGCAGCAGTACCTGCAGGATGGGGGGTATGCCATCGCCGGTGTGCCGCACAAGTTCATGTTGGTCAGCGGCGGATTCGATCAGCATCTGGCCGAGGCTGAGGCGCAGGCACGGATCTGGGCAGGGCAGCTGGCGCAGCAGACCCGCATGGAACTGCCCGTAGCACACCTCAAACTGGCGCTGCAATGTGGCGGCTCCGACGCTTTCTCGGGTGTCTCCGGTAACCCTCTGGCGGCCTGGGCGGCTCGCGAACTGATCACCTGTGGCGGCTCGGCCAATCTGGCTGAGACGGATGAGTTGATCGGCGCCGAGCCGTACGTTCTGGACCGCGTGCGTGATGCCGCGACGGCGCGCCGCTTCCTTGAGATGATCGAACGCTTCAAGCAACGCGTCGCCTGGCACGGCGCCAGTGCCGAGGGCAATCCGTCTGGGGGCAACAAGTATCGCGGGCTGTACAACATCGTGCTGAAGTCGATCGGGGCGGCGATGAAGCGTCACCCGGATGTGCCTCTCGATGGCTGCCTGGAGTACGCCGAGGCCATACCGCACAGCGGCTACTGGTTCATGGACTCGCCCGGAAACGATCTTGAATCCATCGCCGGTCAGGTGGCTTCGGGGTGCAACGTGATCTACTTCGTCACCGGCAACGGTTCGATCACCAATTTCCCCTTCGTGCCGACCATCAAGATCGTCACCACGTCGCAGCGTTTCGATCTGCTCGCGCAGGACATGGATGTGAATGCCGGTGCCTATCAGGACGGCGAGTCGATGGACGATCTTGGGCGCCAACTCTTTGCACGCACCCTTGCTGTGGCGGCGGGCGAACGTACGCGCGGCGAGGCGGCGGGGCACTCACAGGTTTCCATCTGGCGCGACTGGTTGCAGCGGGACTCAGGAGAACTGGAGCAGTTGTTGGCAGCACCTGCCCCGACAGGGGTGCCACTGGCGATCCGCACCGAAGCGGCACCTGACGTCTGTATCGACGCACTTGCTACGCCAGCGGGCCCGGTTGTGGATCGGATCGGTCTGGTGTTGCCCACCAGTCTCTGCTCCGGGCAGGTTGCCCGCATGGCGGCGGAGCGCCTCAACCACCGCGGTCTGGCACAGGAGCTGGGCCTGACGCGATTTGCTGCTCTGGTGCATACCGAGGGTTGCGGCGTCTCCGATGGCAGTGAAGACATCTACACGCGCACCCTGCAGGGCTATCTCACACATCCGTCTGTAGCAATGGCGTTGCTGCTGGAACACGGCTGCGAGAAGACCCACAACGACTATATGCGCGGCAAGATGCTCGATGCCGGAATCGACCCCACCGCTTTCGGTTTTGCTTCGGTGCAACTGGATGGCGGCATCGGGCCCGCGTTGGATCGCGTCGAGGATTGGTTCCGTCAACAGGCCACGCAGGCAACGACGCCCGTGCCACTCAGCGTCAATGCTGGAGCGATGCGCCTGGGCCTGCTGGCAGGTGGGACCCTGCCCGAGGCGACCGCGCGATCTCTGGCGCGTCTGGTGCGCTGGATCGTCGCCGCAGGGGGTACGGTGGTAGTGCCCGAAGGCAGCGGTCTGGCAGCAAGTGAGGCGTTCACCGCCGCCCTTGATCTGGCGGCACAACTGCCGCCCTCGCTGGCAAACGGACAGGTTGCCGGGCCCGGGCTGCATGTGATGGAAGCACCAACCGGACACTGGACGGAAGTCGTTACTGCCCTGGGCGCTACCGGCGTGGGCCTGTTGCTGGCGCATGCCGGCGAACACCCGCTGCAGGGGCATCCGTTGATCCCCATGCTGCAGATCACGGGCTCCGCGAATGTGGCTGCAGCCTACGCCGATGATCTGGATGCCGTCATCGACACACAGGACGAACTCGGCAGCCGGCAGTTGCTGGATCTTCTCGTCGAGGTGGCTTCACGGCGACTGCGTCCCCGGCTGTGGGAGACGGGCAACACGGACTTCCAGATCACCCGGGGCCTGCTGGGCGTGTCGATGTAGCCGCCGGCGGCCTGCTCAGTCGAGGGCCGGCATGGCGACACCCATCTCGGCGGCAACCTCACCGATGCCATCCCAGACCGACTGTGGCAGATCGATTCCTGTTGCCAGGCGTTCGGCGCGTGTCTCTTCCTCGATCTCGCCCGGGGCGTAGACTTTCTTGAAGCCAGGCAGAGGCCGGGCGGAACAAACCCATTCGGCGAGCGCCTCGACTTCGTCCGTGTAGGTGTCGAGGTTGGTAAAGGCTTCGATGTCGATGGCCAGCACCATAACGCCGCCGCCGTCCTTGCCGTCCTGCTTGGTGCAGCCCGCATGGGACAGCGGGCCAACCAGCATCTCCACCATCATGGCCAGCCCGTGTCCCTTGTGGCCGAACTGCATACCACCGAGAGGCAACACGCCCGTGCTCGGGTCGCGATACTGCTCGGCATCGGTGACCGGTTCGCCCTGCTGGTTGATGACCCAGCCCTCAGGCAGCGGTTCCCCCCGGATGATCTTCTGCTCGATCTTGCCGCCGGCGACGACGGTCATCGTCATGTCGAGCATGAAGGGTGCGCCATTCTTGCGCGGGGCGGAGAAGGCGATGGGTTCCGGGCGCAGTCGTCGGTCGGCACTGCCGTACGGAGCCAGAAACAGTCCCCCACCATTGAGCCACACCAGTCCCAGCATGCCCTGGGCGGCGATGCGCGGAGGATAGTCCCCAAGTCGGCCGATATGGCTGACGGAGTTGAGGCCGACAAAGCCGAAGGTGGACGTGCGGGCTTTCTCTACTGCCAGGTCCACGGCATGTGTGACGGCGACGATGCCATTGCCTCCCTTGCCATTGATGATGACCAGGGACGGGTTCTCGCGAACAATCTGGCGATCCTCCCAGGGCACATAGCCCTTCTTCATGGACCGAGCGTAGGATGGGAGAAACCAGGTGCCGTGTGAATCGTGACCCGCAAGGTGGCTGTCCACCAGGTGATCGGCGACAATGCGGGCGTCTGCCGCGGGAATCCCTGTGGCGGCGAAGACATCGAAGGCCAGGGCGCGTAGAACGTCTTCACGTACGATGGGCATGGGAACAGCTCCTTAGGTGATCGAGGGCGTCAGGTTCCAGGCAGTCAATGCATCGGCGATTGCGTCCTCGACAGCCTCCAGGCAACCCGCAGCGAGCACGCAGACTTCCTCCTGATAGAGGCCCAGACCATAGCGGTCACGGGGGAGCAGGTACGAGTGGGGCTGATTGCACAACTCGGCGACGACAAGGCTCGTTTGTGGGAAACGTCGGCGCAGATTCACCTGCAGTTGCTGATACGGCTCGCCGCCGAGCAGAACAAGGATGCCCTCGCCCAGTCGCCACAGGTGGATATCGAAATCGACTTTGCCGCTGGCCGGCGCCGCTTCAGCCAACCTCTGCAGGCGGCGGAGGCGCTCAATCCGGGCCCTGGCTTCGCGCACGGAATCGGTGTTGCCGTCGATCTCGGCCTGCTTCTGTCGTGCCGCCCACATGATGAGACCGGACTGCAGTTCGTCGGCTGACGGCAGCTGTCGATGTTCGAGTTCGACCGTAATCCTGCGGCTGTCGAAGGTGCGTACCGCAGTCTGACGCGCCTCATCGAGGTCCCGCCACTCCCATGCACCGATGGTGGCGCCGGACACAACCGGGCCACGATAGGCCCACTGCCGGGCCGGAGTGGGAAGCGCTTCCATCGCGGCGAGGGCGGCGTAGCCAAGCTGGCGACCGTTGCGATCGGCCGTCTCCGGGGTACCCACAAAGCCGTGCACGGGACCAAGATCACCGGCGGCGCCCTGAACGAAAACGGCGGGGGCTCCAGTCTGGTCTTCGATGACTTCGCGCATGGCCCCGATGTAGTCGGGGCTGATCAGGCGGTTGTCCCACGCCAGTGTTGTGGGGTGACAGGCATAGTTGATCACATGAGCCACCGGCCGTCCCCCATCGTCCGTGGCGCGTATGACAGTGATCGTGTCATCCGACGGGCCGCCCGGATCCGGGCCGCAGACGAAGATCCCCCGATCGTCATCACGGGCATCGCGGTGCAGGGCCAGATCGCAACGGCCCCGGCCGAAGGCCAGATCTACGGGAACGACGGTCCTGCAGGCAGCGGCATAGGCTTCCAGTAGCAGCCCAGGCAACGCCGCCAGGTAGGGTGCGATATGCTGCCCGCCGGGCTCGGCAGTACGTTCGATGTCGAGGTTGATGGCCGCATGCGTATGCGAGAAGGTGAGGACCAGATTGTCTTCATGAAGTCCGGTGCCCTGGCACAGGCCGTCGAGCAATTGCGTCATTTCGCGCTGGCGCAACCAGCCGAGATCGACGGTGAACAGGGCCCGTCGTTTCTCGCCCGTGTCGTCGTCAGAGAAAACGAGGACCGTCGCCAGCAGCGGCCGGTGGATGCCCTCGGCGGCATCATGCAGGGCGGCGCCCCAGTTGCGGTGGTAGGCCCCAGCCGGTGGGGTTATGTCCGCACGGCCCACACCAAGGCGACAGCGACCGAGACGGGAAGGCAGCAGCGGCAGCATTCTTCCCGGATCAGGCGGCGCCGTGTTGCGACATCATCTCGGCAAAGGCGCCGAAGAGGTGGTAACTGTCGTGTGGCCCAGGCGAGGCTTCGGGGTGACACTGAATGGAGAAGATCGGCAGGCTGCGGTGGCGCATGCCTTCCACACAACCGTCGTTCAGGTTCTGGCGCGTCACCTCCAGGCAATCCGGCAGACTGGTGCCAAGGATGCCCCAGCCATGGTTCTCCGACGTGATCAGGATTCGCCCGGTGCTGAATTCGCGGATCGGTTGATTGGCGCCCCGATGGCCGAACTTGAGTTTGTAGATCTCGGCGCCCAGCGCCAGACCAAGGATCTCGTGACCCAGGCAGATGCCGAAGATGGGTCGTCCGAAGCGTTCCACGAGTTGCTGTGCCGTGCGAATGGCGTAGTCGAGCGGGCGGGGATCACCTGGACCATTCGACAGGAAGATGCCATCCGGATTCAGCGCCAGCGCTTCATCGGCCGTCGTTGTCGCCGGCACGACCGTGACCCGGCAGCCTTCGGCGAGCAGACAGTTGATGATGTTGCGCTTGATGCCGTAGTCGAAGGCAACCACGTGGAAGCGAGCCTCACCCTCGGGCCGGACCTCATGGGCCTGCATACAGGACACCGACTGCACGAGGTCGACGCCCTCGAGACCCTCCCAGGCGCGCGCCTTGGCGACAAGGCTCTCCGGATCCAGATCCTCCGTGCTGACAATCGCGTTCATGGCCCCCTGCGTGCGTACCCGGCGGGTCAGTTCACGCGTGTCGATCCCTTCGACGCCGAGGACATCATGTTCCTGCAGGTACTCGTCGAGGCTTGCAGTGGACATATGATTCGAAGGTCGGCGGCAACACGACTTCATGATCAGGGCGCGCACATGGGGTCGAGTCGACTCTTCATCGCCGGCATTGACCCCGTAGTTGCCGATGTGGGGATACGTCATGGTCACCATCTGCCCTGCGTACGATGGATCTGTGAGGATCTCCTGGTAGCCGGTCATGCTGGTATTGAAAACCATTTCGCCAAGAGTCTCACCAGCGGCGCCGACAGAGTGCCCGGAGAAGACAGTGCCGTCAGCAAGGGCAACCAGAACGGGGGCTTGCGATGTACTCATGGGCAGATTTCGCGCGGGGTAGAAATGGTTGGGGACAAGGACGGACCCCAATATATGGATCTCGCGCTGGCTGGTAAAAAAAAGAGGAGTTCCCGTAGCTGGGAACCCCTCTTCATCTATCGGCGGGATGTACCGTACTGCGGAGATCTTCGATCAGCTGAGAAGGTGCTTACTCAAAAAATTATTCATCTCAAACATGCTGACCTGCTTCTTGCCGCCAAATATTTCACGAAGCTTATCGTCGGCGTTGATCATCCGCTTGTCCTGGGAGTCCTGGAGGTTTCTGCGCTTGATGTAAGCCCAGAGCTTCTTGACAACCTCCGTTCGGGGCAACGGCTTGTCGCCCACAACGGCTCCCAAAGCCGCATCCGGGTTGAGCGGCTTCATGAAGGAGGGGTTCGGTATACGTTTTACTTTCGACTTACTTTTTTTTTTTGCTGCCGTCTTCTTGGCAGCAGCCTTCTTCGGTGCTGCCGTCTTCTTGGCAGCAGCCTTCTTCGGTGCGGCCTTCTTCTTGGCAGCAGCCTTCTTCGGTGCGGCCTTCTTCTTGGCAGCAGCCTTCTTCGGTGCAGCCTTCTTCGGTGCAGCCTTCTTCGGTGCAGCCTTCTTCTTCGCCATTCTGCTTTCTCCTTTGTGCGCGATTGGCATCAGATCGAGATCAATATCTCATCTGGCGTTGTATGGTTCTCGTTCTCCCCAGATTGCGAAGCTACAACGCTCAACGGTCCCGGTTTGCATCTCCCGTTCGAAACCGTCACTTACCATCTCCCTCCCTCTCAAGAAACAGCGCGTAAGTCTCAAGATGGATGAAAGATAGCACGCATTTTTTCTTTCCGTCAAGCACAAACTCCACTAAGTACATCGTCGAAACTCGCTCCAGCACATACAGTTTCGGTGGCGCTCGACAGCCTGGATTGCCGGATGCGCACACGAGTCACCACGTCAGGCTCGCAGGGCCGCTGCAAAGGCAGAATTGATTGACACTGTCGGAGGAGGCCAGCATCTTCCACAGAGGCTGCAATTTCCCGCAAACGATATGCCCCGGAGGTACGGCTCGTGACGGCAAATGCGTCGCAGAGTGTTGTCGCCGTTGTCGGCGCCGGCAACATGGGCGGCTGTCTGCTTACCGGTCTGCTTGCGGCCGGCATGCCGGCGTCCCAACTGATCGCGATTGACCTGCGTGAAGAACTGTTGGCGCCGCTGGCGCAACAGGGCGTTGCAACATCTGCGCACCTGGCGGCAGCTGCAAAGGCCGATATTGTCGTGATTGCATTGAAGCCACAGGCAGCCCCCGGCGTCCTGCCCTTGCTGGCTGGTCAGTTGCACGCCGGACAGATCGTCGTCTCCGTGATGGCCGGTTTGATGACGGCGAGAATCGAGACACACCTGCCTGTCGGACAGGCCGTCGTCCGCGTCATGCCGCAGACGCTTGTGCAACTCGGCGCCGGCGCCACCGCAGTCTGCGCCGGTGCATCCGCTGACGCAGCGGCAATCAACATGGTCCGCGAGTTATTTGATCGTGTCGGTACCACGGTTGCAGTGTCGGAGTCGCAGATGGATGCCGTCACCGGACTCTCAGGAAGCGGGCCTGCCTACATCTATCTGGTGATCGAGGCTCTTGCCGATGGCGGGGTGCGTGCCGGGTTGCCGCGTGACGTCGCCCTGCAATTGGCAGCACAGACCGTTGCCGGCGCCGGTCGCATGGTGCTGGAGACGCGCACACATCCGGCAGTGCTGAAGGATCAGGTGACATCACCTGCCGGTACAACGATCGCTGGCCTCACCCAACTGGAGGAGGGTGGCGTGCGTCACGCCTTCATCGCTGCTGTGGATGCCGCAACTCGACGATCCAGGGAATTGGGCAACGCATGATCGCCATCGCTGACTACGGCATGGGGAATCTGCGCAGCGTTGAAAAGGCCTTCCAGTATCTCGGCCAGGAAGCGTTCATCACGGAGGATCCAGCCGCCGTTCGTGGGGCCTCGCATCTGGTCCTGCCAGGGGATGCGGCCTTTGGTGACGCCATGCTCAATCTGCGCGCCGCAGGCTGGGACGCAGCGATCAAGGATCATGTGGCCAGCGGTCGCCCGTTCCTGGGGATCTGCGTGGGGCTGCAATTGATGTTCGCCACCAGTGAAGAGATGGGGCTGCACACGGGCCTGGAACTGTTCTCCGGCCGCTGTCGTCGTTTCCCCGCCAAGGAGCGCGTACCCCAGATCGGCTGGAACCAGATTTCCATGCAGCGGCCCTGCGCAATTCTGCACGGCATCGACGAGGGCAGCTTCTTCTACTTCGTGCACTCCTACTACGTTGAGACGGATGTGCCCGAAGAGTCGGTGGCCGTCACCGACTACGGCATCTCATACACCTCTGTCGCCGCACGCGACAACGCTTTTGGCGTGCAGTTTCATCCAGAGAAGAGCCAGAAGGTGGGTCTGCGACTGCTGGCCAACTTCGCTGCTCTCAAATAGAGGACGACTGTCGTCACATGCTTGCCAAGCGCATCATCCCCTGCCTCGATGTCAAGAACGGCCGCAATGTCCGCGGTGTGAAATTCTCCGCCGACATCGACGCCGGCGACCCGGTCGAGTTGGCGACACGCTACGACGCTGAAGGTGCTGACGAACTCGTGTTCTACGACATCACAGCTTCTTCGGATGGTCGCAACATCGTCATGGATCTCGTGCAGCAGGTGTCCGAGCGGGTTTTCATTCCACTGTGCGTCGGTGGCGGGATTCGGACCTATGACGATGTGCGCGCCATTCTGAAAGGTGGGGCAGACAAGGTGTCGATCAATTCCGCCGCCGTTCTTGATCCGCAGATCATCACACGCTCCGCCGAGAGTTTCGGCAGCCAGTGTATTGTTGCGGCGATCGACGCGCTGCGGCGGCCCGACGATGGCAGCGGCGCCCCGTCCTGGGAGATCTACATCAACGGTGGTCGCAAGGCGACCGGAATCGATGCTCTCGAATGGGTCGACGAACTCGTCCGCCGCGGTGCCGGGGAACTGGTCCTCAACAGCATCGATGCCGATGGCACACGTGATGGCTACGACATCGAACTCAATCGCGCGGTTGCCGAACGCGTCGATGTGCCCCTCGTTGCCTCCGGCGGCGCCGGCACGACGGAGCATATCTACCAGGTCCTCACTGAAGGCAAGGCGAGTGCCGCCCTGGCTGCGTCGATCTTTCACTTTCAAGTCTATTCCATTCCCGAAGTGAAGACCTATCTCTCCGCTCGCGGTGTCACGGTCCGACACTACGAGCCCTGAGGGGCCGGGTTCTGATGGCAAACGTGACCTCCCGTCTGCAGGCTCGACCCCGCGCTGAGCGCATGGCCCGCGTGCAGCGCATCGTCGTCAAGATCGGCTCGTCGAGCGTTGCCGGGAACGGTACGCCGCTGCACATGCAGACCATTCGTCGACTCGTGAAGGAGATCTGCCAGTTGCGGGACTCCGGCATCGAGGTGGCTCTGGTCTCTTCCGGTGCCGTCGCCGCCGGTATGGGCCGCCTCGGCCTGACCGAGCGACCCCGCGCCACTGCCGAATTGCAGGCAGCAGCAGCGGTGGGCCAGAACCTGCTCGTACACACGTACGAGAGCCTGTTTGCCCGACGCGGCGTGCCGGTGGGTCAGGTGCTGCTGACGGCGGGAGACATCCTTGATGATCGCCAGCGATATGTGAATCTGCGTAATACATTCCGCCAGTTGTTCCACTTTGGTGCCGTGCCGGTTATCAATGAGAACGATTCCGTCGGCGTGGCGGAACTGAAACGGCAACTCGGTGACAACGACATGCTCGCCGCCTACGTTGCCAACCTGGTGCAGGCGCAACTGCTCGTGATTCTGTCCGATGTCGAGGGCCTGTACCGTCGCTATCGTGACGGTCACGGCGAGGATCTGATCCACGAGACTTCGAAGGATGATGATATCACCGGTGTCGTGGGTCGTTCTGCCGGTCGCCTGGGACGCGGCGGCATGACGACAAAAGTGCGCGCCGCCCAACTGTTGATGACGTGCGGCGAAATGACGGTGATCGCCCATGCGCGCAAACATCGCCTCGCCGATATCGTTGGCGGTGTCGAGGTTGGCACGTTGTTTCTGCCGCAGGGCCGCCGCCTGGGGAGTCGCAAGCGGTGGATCGGTTTCGCTTCACCCACGCAAGGCGCCGTGATTGTTGATGACGGTGCTGTGGCAGCCATTGCCAGGCAGGGGCGCAGTCTGCTGCCAGCGGGCGTCACGACTTGCGAGGGTGATTTTGCTGCCGGCGACGTAGTGCGGATCGAGGATACACGGCGGCGCGAGGTCGGCCGTGGCGTCTGCCGTTACTCGGCGATGGAACTGCAGCGCATTCTGGGGCTCAGTTCGCCGCAGGTGCACGGGGTTCTCGGTCGGCCCCCGGTGGAGGTCGTGCACCGCGACGATCTGGTACTGACATGATGTGGCGCAGTCCGGATGCTCTGCCAGTCGGGGCCGTCTGATGAATCGTTCCGCCATGACCCAGACCGAGCAGACACCGAGGTCGCTGGCCGAACGTGGGCCACGGAACACGCTGTGGAAGATCCTCGTGCTCGGTGGTATGCTGGCAGCGTGGGCCTATGTCTTTCTTGTCGGCGAAGATGGGTGGCTGGATCTGCGCAGTGAACGTGAGAAGCTGGCCAGCATGGAGTGGGAAGTGTCCCGCCTGCAGGCACAGAACGACAGCCTGCGTCTGGTGCTGGAAAGGATGGAGAACGACCCGGACTTCCTTGAGAAGGTGGCGCGTGAGCAATTCGGCATGATAAAGCCTGGCGAACATCTGTACCGCATCACAAGGCCCGACGCCAAGGGCGACTGAGGAAACCGAGGCGATGGCGCGTACCCTGGTCAAGACGGACGCCATTGTGCTGCGGGCGATGCGCATCGGCGAGACGAGCAAACTCGTTACTCTGTTTACCGAGCATCATGGCAAGCTGAAGGTCAGCGCCAAGGGGGCGCGTCGGCCCAAGAGCAAGTTTGCCGGATGCCTGGAGATGAGCTGGCTGGTGCACATCGCCTGTCCCGTGCGTGATGACCGGGATCTGCATACGCTTACCGACGCCGAGATCTTGCGCTCGAGGCCGGCACTGCTGGCGGATCTGCCGCGTCTGTCGTACGCCGCAGCGGCATGTGAAATGGTCGATCGCCTCAGCCTCGATCACGAACCCAACCGTCGTCTCTACCAATGCCTGACGGGAGTGCTGGTCGGCATCGAGGAAGTTGCAGCGGTACAGCTGGAGGCACTGTTCTGGTATTTCCAGTTGCGCGTGGCCGAGGCGCTGGGATATCGTCCGGAACTGTCACAGTGCGCCAATTGCGGCACCACGATGCCGCCCGAGGCAACCTGGTTCAGCCCCGGTCTCGGTGGCAGCGTCTGTCGTGACTGTGGTCGGCAGGCCGCCGCCGGGTTGGCAGAAGAGGGTGCCCCCGAGTACTTGCGGGCGCGACGCATGAGTGCCGAAAGCCTGCACCTGCTCACCTATCTGCAGGGCTTGCGTACGTATTCATGCGAGGTGATTCCCGCTGCACCCCCCGAGCGGCGCACGGAGGTGCGGGCGCTGTTGCGCAGTTTTCTAGAGTTCCACGGTGGCACCAACGGCCGCCTGCGGTCCCTCGAATTTCTCGACGCCATGGGCGTCAACGCCGGCGGCGTGTAAGCGTCAACGACGGCCAACGAGACACAAGGAAAGCCACGATGTCCGACACGATGGAAAAGCTCGTCTCCCTGTGCAAGCGCAAGGGCTTCATCTTCCAGAGCTCCGAGATCTACGGCGGCCTCAACCGTTGCTGGGACTACGGGCCCCTGGGTGTGGAATTGCTGCGCAATATCAAGGAGTCGTGGTGGCGGGCGATGACCTACCGCGAGGATGTGGAGGGGATTGATGCCAGCATCCTCATGCACCCGCGCACGTGGGAAGCGTCCGGCCATGTAGAGGGTTTCAGTGACCCTCTCGTTGAAGACCGCAAGACGAATGAGCGTTTCCGCCTCGATCACCTGCTCGAAGAGGCAGGCGTTGATGTTACCGGCATGGGGTTCGAGGAGATGTCGGCGAAGATTCTCGAGCTTGGGTTGAAGAGTCCGAAAGGCAACGAGTTGACCAACCCACGGCAATTCAACCTGATGTTCAAGACACACGTCGGCCCCGTGGAAGACTCCGCCAGCGTCGTCTATCTGCGACCCGAGACCGCACAGGGGATCTTTGTCAATTTTCTCAATGTGCAGCAGGCGATGCGGCAGAAGCTGCCCTTCGGTATCGCCCAGATTGGCAAGGCCTTCCGTAACGAAATTACGACGAAGAATTTCCTGTTCCGTACGCGTGAATTTGAACAGATGGAGATGCAGTATTTTGTCATGCCCGGGGAGGACGAGAAGTGGTTCGATTACTGGCGCGAGCAACGCTACAGGTGGTTCACCGAGGCCCTCGGCATCCCCGCCAGCCGCCTCAGCTGGCACGAACACGTGGGGGCGGAATTGGCGCACTACGCCAAGGCAGCCTTCGACATCCAGTTTGAGTTTCCCTTTGGCACCGGCGAGGTCGAAGGCATCCACAACCGGGGCCAGTTTGATCTGGGCCGACACGAGGAATATTCCGGTAAGCAGATGAAGTTCTTCAACGAGCAGACAAAGGAAAAAGTCCTGCCCAGTGTCGTGGAGACATCGATTGGTGCCAGTCGGTCAACCATGATGGTTCTGGCCAACGCCTTCGCTGAAGAGGAGATCAAGGAAGGCGACCTGCGCACGGTCATGCGTTTCCACCCTCGCATTGCGCCGCTGAAAGTGGCGATCCTGCCGCTGGTCAAGCGGGATGGTATGCCCGAAGTCGCCCGGCGCATCGAGGCGGACCTGCGACCGCATCTGCGCGTCTTCTACGACGAGGGCGGGGCCATCGGACGGCGCTACCGGCGCATGGACGAGGTGGGCACGCCGTTCTGCCTTACCGTTGACTCCGAGACTCTCACCGACGACACCGTTACCATCCGCGAACGCGATTCCATGGCTCAGGAGCGGGTGAAGATCGCCGACCTTCTTGGCGTGATCAATGGGCGGATGGACATCTGGAAACACCCGGAAAGTTGATCCTTCATAGGGTATAGGGTATATTCTGTCCGTTCACGAAGCACCGGGCGAGGTTGCGACCCGGTGCTTCCTTTGTTGGTTATAGGTCCATGTGGGACAACAATTTTCGGCCTTCAAGCACCCCCTGTCTGCGAAAGTGGCGGAACTGGCAGACGCGCTGGACTTAGGATCCAGTGCCCGAAAGGGCTTGGGGGTTCGAGTCCCCCCTTTCGCAGGACCATCCTCCGGAATTGATCTCCAGCCGGAGTTGTTTCCCATCCGGGTTGTTTCGTATCCGGGATTAGCGAGAAGGAGCGAGTTGAAAACGAACGTCATCGAAAAAGGCAAGTGGGAGCGCGATCTTGAGGTCGAGGTCCCGGCAGAGCGAATCAACCGGGAAATGACCTCGGCCATGCGGCGTCATCAGAAGCGTCTGGAGATACCCGGATTTCGCAAGGGCAAAGTACCTCTCAAGGTTATCGAGAAGCGCTTTGGTCCCTCCATCCGTCAGGGCGTCATCGAGGATCTGCTGCCCACGCTGATCCATGAGGCCTCTGAACAAGCAGGGCTCGTACCCGCTGGTTCACCGCGGATTACCGCCTTCGATCAGCCGGAGGGTGGCGGCCTGACGTTCACGGCCAGCATCGATATCTGGCCTGAAGTCGAGGTCCAGGGCGACGAGTCTCTCGAGATCGAGAAAGTCTCGCACGAGGTTACAGATGCGGAAATCGATGAGCAGATCGAGGAACTGCGGACACGCAATGCCTCAGAACGCGGCGTCGAAAGACCTCTGGCAAGTGGTGACGTACTGATCGCGGATCTGCAGCGCCTCGACGAAGAAGGCAACGCCGTTGACGGTGAGAAGTACGACGAGCGTTACTTTCAGATTGGTGCCGAGGACGCACCCAGCCCCGAATTCGAAGCAGCCCTTCTCGGGATCGAGGCCGGTGAGGAACGCAAGGTCAGCTTCTCATATCGCAGTGATCTTCCCAACGAAGAGCTTGCTGGCAAACTGGAGCATTTTCTTGTCACGGCTCGCGAGGTGCGCGAGCGGGTCCTGCCCGAGGTCGATGATGAGTTTGCCAAGGATGTAGGTCCCCAGTTCGACTCTCTGCAGGCCCTGCGTGACCACATTCGGGGGCAGATGGTCGAGCGCTGGGACTACATGTCGCGGCAGAAACTGCGAAGCGACGTCATGGCGTCGTTGCTGAAGGCCAACGAAATCGAGTTGCCCGCAGCCCTCGTGGGGAACTACGTCCAGTCCTTGCGCCGCGAACGTGAGCAGCAACAACAGCGGCAGGGGCTCGCTCACGACCACGATCACGACCATGATCACGACCACGATCACGACCATGATCACGACCATGATCACGACCATGATCACGACGACCATGACCACGCCCACGATCATGAAATCGTGATGTCAGACGAAGAGCGTCAGACGGCGGAGCGACGGTTGAAGTCCTACCTGATCATGGAGAACCTGCGCAAGAAGGTCAACGTCGAGGTGTCAGACGAGGACTTCGAGCAGTACCTGGTCACCCGTGCCCTGCAAATGGGTATGAAGCCCGAGGAGCTGAAGCGCTCGCCCCGGGCTGCCGATCTGCGGCGTGATCTGGAAGAGGACAAGATCTTCGAGCATCTCGAGAAGGCTGCGAAGATCACTGACAAGGCCATCTGAAGGCAAGGAATCCAGCATGTCGTTAATACCGATGGTCATCGAGCAGACCGGGCGCGGCGAACGCTCTTATGATATTTATTCGCGCCTGCTGAAGGAGCGCATCGTCTTCATCGGTACGCCAATCGGCGACACCATCGCCAATCTGGTGATTGCCCAGTTGTTGTTTCTCTCCTCCGAGGATCCCAAGAAGGATATCTCACTGTATATCAATACGCCCGGAGGCTCTGTGACAGCGGGCATGGCGATCTACGACACCATGCATTACATCCAGTCCGATGTGGCCACCATCTGCATCGGCCAGGCCTCCAGCATGGGGGCCATCCTGCTGGCGGGTGGCGCCAAGGGCAAGCGTCAAAGCCTGCCAAATGCGCGTGTGCTGCTGCATCAACCCATGGGGGGCATCAGCGGTCAGGTCGCCGACATGGAGATTCACGCTCGCGAGATCATAAAGATCCGAACCCAGATCAATTCCCTTCTTGTCGAATGCACGGGACAGACGGAGGAGCGCATCAAGCATGATACGGAGCGCGACTTCTTCATGAGCGCCGAAGAGGCCCGGGACTATGGTGTGATCGATGAGATCATCACGCCCACCAAGCTTGCCCTGAAGACGGAGGCAGCCGGCTAGGCCGCGCCTGCTGCAGATCACTCATGCGACGTCGTCCATCCAAGACTGAGCCACGGTGCTCCTTCTGCGCTCGCAGTGCGAGTCAGGTGGACAAGATCATCACCGGGCCGTCAGTGCATATCTGCAACGAGTGCGTCAAGCTGTGTAACGACGTGCTGGCGGAGGACAAGAAGCAGGCACTGCCCTGGGAATCGAAGACACTGCCCAAGCCGATCGAGATCAAGGAGCACCTCGACGAGTATGTCATCGGGCAGGACAGGGCCAAGAAGATCCTGTCCGTGGCTGTCTACAATCATTACAAGAGAATCCGCACCAGTATCGACCTGGACGGTGTCGAGTTGGAGAAGACCAACGTTCTTCTGCTTGGTCCGACAGGCACCGGCAAGACCCTGCTGGCACAGACACTGGCCAAGGTGCTGCAGGTGCCCTTCTCGATGGCCGACGCGACGATTCTCACCGAGGCAGGATACGTCGGTGAGGATGTGGAGAACATTCTGGTCGGTCTTCTGCAGGCGGCCGACTACGACGTGCCCCGGGCGGAAAAGGGTATCGTCTATCTCGACGAGATCGACAAGATCGCGCGCAAATCATCGGCGCCCGCCGTCAGCCGCGATGTCTCCGGTGAGGGCGTCCAGCAGGCGCTGCTGAAGATCCTCGAGGGCACGATTGCCAACATTCCGCCCAAGGGCGGACGCAAGCACCCCGAACAACCGATGATCCAGATGAACACTGAGAATATCCTGTTCATCTGCGGCGGCGCTTTTGAAGGGATCGAGAAGGTCATCGCCGCACGCGTAGGCAAGCGCACGATGGGTTTCGGCGCCGCCGATGCAACGCCCAGCATCGATCACACCGATGACCCCATGAGAGTACTTCCCGAGGTAGAGCCTGA
>JAQCJA010000543.1 GCA_027593305.1 bacterium | reverse complement strand
CCGCGTTTTCACTTCTTCCGGCAGGTCGTCGACGTGTTCCGCAAGAGCGGCCGATGTGTGCCCGTCTTCTGCGACAAACATCTGTCCCACGAATGGGATGAGGCCAAATGGATGTACGACATGTCGGTATCCATGGGTTTCCCGCTGATGGCGGGCTCATCCCTGCCGCTGGCGTGGCGCGCGCCCGAACTGGAACTGGAGCTGGAAACACCCGTACAGCAGGCCGTGGCGATCAACTACGGCCCCAAGGAACGCTACGGCATTCACACCCTCGAGGCGCTGCAGTGTATGGTCGAACGACGCGCGGGGGGCGAGACCGGTGTCGCCACGGTGCAGTGTCTGGAGGGTGACTCCGTCTGGGCGTGGACGGCACAGCACGCCTGGGCCGCCCGGCTGCTGGAACAGGCCGCCGCCTGCTGTCCGGAGGCGGAAGGCACGCCGCAGGAAAAGACTACGGAGCCGATTCTGTTCGTCCTTGCGTACCGCAGCGGCCTGCAGGCAGCGTGTTATCTGCTCAATGGCTACATCAACTCCGCCGCCTTTGCCGCCAACGTGGAGGGCGTCGATGCTCCGGTGACGACACACTTCATAACCCAGGCGCGGCCGCACGCGCACTTCAGCGGCCTGGTGCACTACATCGAAGAAATGATGCGTAGCGGCAAGCCGTCGTATCCTGTGGAGCGGGCGCTGCTGACGACGGGCATGCTCGCCGCCCTGTTTGCTTCGTCCTATCGACAGGGCGCGACCATCCAGCACGGCCGTGTCGTCGACACGCCGCACCTCAACATCCCCTATCGTGCACCGGTGGCGTCCCTGTTCCAACGGGGCCCCCTGCCGGAGGCGGACCCGGACTTCGGCATCGGGCCCTAGCCGATCCGGCGTCCCCGCTACAGTTGCAGTCACCGAGGAAAGTGGAACCATGACCAGCCCAAGGACACTCAAGCGACGCATTCACGACGGTGATGTCGTCGTCGCCCTCCGCGTCTTTTTCGATTTCAACCGGAGCCAGCTGGAAGACGCTCTCAGCAAGGGCACGTACGACCTCATCTACGTCGACGGCCAGCACGGCGCCTTTACCGATGACGGACTCGTCGAGTTCTCGGCGATGGTACACGAACTGGGGCTCCCCCTGCAGTTCCGCATCCCCCATACACGGCATACCTACCTGATCGGCCGCTTCCTCGATATGGGACTGTCAGCGATTCTCGTCCCCGAGGTCGTGGAGCCGCAGACGGTGGCCGAAGCTGTCGCCTATGCCTACTACCCGCAGATGGGCCGCCGCAGTTGGGGGGGCGCGGCGCGGCAGGGCCTGACGCAGGGGTCGCAACCGCTGGATCGCCTGGCGTATGCCGCCTGGTGGAACGACACGGTCGTAGTGGGAATCCAGCTGGAATCGGTCGCCGCCATCAGTCGAGCCAGCCAGCTGGTGCGGCCCGGCGTCGACTACGTCGCCTTCGGCCCCAACGATCTGCGTTTCGATATCGAGGGGCACCCGCAGTTCCCCTTGCAGAACGTCGACGACTGCATGCGCAACGTCGCCGAGCAGCTGGCTGGCACCGGTTATCGGCTGGGCATGGCGGTGACGACAACGCCGGAGGAACGCGAGCCCTACCTGGAAATGGGCATCACCGTGTTTCAGGAGGCGCCCCGATCATGAAGATCACCGAGATCCGCACGTTCCTCGTCGACAGCTATCTCCTCGTCCGCGTCCATACCGACGCAGGCATCGTCGGCAATGGCGAGGCAGGATACTGGGAGTATCACCAGACGACGGCCGAACACATCGGCGCCATCACGCCGTACTTCATCGGGCAGGATCCACGCCGTATCGACCATCATCACCAGGTCGTATCACGCAACACACATTTCGCCGGTGCCCCACTCAGTTCGGCGCTCAGCGCCATCGACATCGCCCTGTGGGACATTCTTGGCAAGAGTGTGGGCCTGCCGGTCTATCAACTGCTCGGTGGCAAGTGCCGCGACAGGGTGCTCGTCTTCGACAACATCGACGGCGCCACCATCGAGGCCCGGGCGGCATCAGCAAGAGCCTCGGTCGCCAGCGGTTTCACCTCGCTGCGTACGAACCCGTTCTTTGCGGACTTCGAGAAACAGACGTCGACAGCCAACATCACCCGGGCCATCGATCTCGTCGCTGCCCTGCGTGATGCCATCGGCTACGGGATCGACCTGGGCGTGGAAATTCATCGCAATCTGCAGGCCGATGAAGCCATCACCCTCGCCATGGCACTGCAGCCCTATCGCCTCAAGTACTTCGAGGATCCGCTGCGGCCGGGCAGCCTCGAGGCGCACGACTACATCGCCAGGCACATCGACATCCCCATGGCTCTCGGCGAGCGCTGTTATGACCTGTTCCAGTTCAAGGATCTGCTCGACCGGGGCATCGCCGCCTTCGTGCGCACCGATGTATCACTGGCGGGCGGCTTCACGCAGACGCGAAAAATCGCCGGCATCGCCGAAGCTTCGGGGACGCAGATCTTCCCGCACCTGATGGGCAGCCCGGTCAATCACGCTGCCTTCTCCCACTTCGCCGCATCGATCCCGAACTACTACGTCATGGAAGCCGGTCCACACACGGCCGCCCAGCGAGCCCTCGTGGATCGGCCCTTCGAGGTCCGGGACGGCTACCGGGAAATCCCGGATCGTCCCGGCATCGGTGTCGACATCGATGAGGAGATCGCCGCAGAAATGGCGGCCCATCCGCGTTCATTGACGGGCCACTTCAGCGCCGACGGCGCCGTCGCCCACTGAGTCGAATGTGGTTCAACCCGTCGGCGTCAGTCGGCCATCCCAGCCGCCCAGAGCGTTGCCGTCGTACTTCAGCCAGCGATCCATGAAACTCAGAGCCCCCGTCCAGGACAGGTCCGGAATGGCGTGACCGTCGCCGAACACGAGGAAGGCGTGCGCCTCCTCCTTCCCCAGCAGGCGGTACAGCTCGTGCAGCTTCAGGTGCATCATGACACGGTGACTCTGGCCGGTCGGGTCCCCGTCGTTGAGAGCGAAGCGGTCGAACACGGGGCGTGGCGCGATGAGGGCGAACATTTCGTGGAAGTCACACTGGACCTGACGTCCTGCCAGGAACTCTTCGCGCAGCTGCGGGAAGTAGATGTACCAGTAGTCCCGGGACCAGTGCAGGGGCTCAGGATTCTCGCGGAACGTACTTGCCGTACAACTCGGGACGGCACAGCGGATGCGCTCGTCATACGCCGCCAGCCAGATCGTCCCCTGGCCACCGAGAGAATGTCCCGTCACACCCAGTCGGCCGGCGTCGACATCGGGGCGCTGCGCCAGCACCGTTGTGGCAATGGCACTGTCGTAGGTGTACTTGCCGACCGCCGACCAGTCCGGATGACGGCGATAGAAGGCGGCCGTATCGTAGGCGCCCTCCGCGGGGATCCGTGTGGCACTGCAGAAGTGCTCCGGCGAGATGGTGACGTACCCCTGGCGCACGAACTGGCGGGCGAAATCCTTGCCGTCCACCGCCGGCCTGTCCGCCTGCGGATCCTGCG
>JAQCJA010000542.1 GCA_027593305.1 bacterium | reverse complement strand
CGACAGCGTAACAACGGCCCTGCGCAGCGACTTCGTCATCTCCTCGGGTGGCGTGTCGGTGGGTGATTACGACTTTGTGAAGAAAGTGCTCGACGACATGGGCGCCAGGGAGATCCTCTGGCGTGTGGCGATGAAGCCCGGCAAGCCCCTCTACTTCGCCACCGTCGCTGGTACCCCCTACTTCGGGCTGCCCGGCAACCCCGTGTCCAGCATGATGTCCTTCCTCCAGTTCGTGCGGCCCGCCATCCGCAAGGCCTGCGGTTGCTCTGGCAGCAGTCTCCTGCTGCCGGAGACACGAGCCCGCATGCTGCACGACCTCTACAACCGCGGTGATCGACGCCGGTACCTGCGCGCCCGCCTGCAGTTCGACGAGCACGGATTTCTCCAGGCCGATACCTCACACCGCGACCAGGGCTCCCACGTGCTCACGTCCATGCTGGGTGTCGATGGGCTGGTAGTCCTCGAACCCGAGGAGCGAGCCGCTGTCGGCGACTCCGTACGGGTACAGCTGGTGCAGTACTCGACGGCACGCTACTGAGCCCGACGTGGTGGCTCAGGGGTCACACAGGGTCGATGCCAGACGGAGTACTGCCGCCGCCTGTGCGTCGTACTCCAGTCGTGACAGGTTTTCGGCAATCATGGCATAACCTGGCGCGTCGCTGCAGGTCTTGCTCGGAGCCACGTCGGTAAGCAGTTGCAGTGCCGTCGCTGGCAGGCCGAGATCGGCGAGGCTCATGGCGACGATCCAGTGCACCGCCACAGGTTCGCCTGGCTTATCGGCTTGCGAGCGAGCCAGGGAGACAAGAAGGCGGGCCAGAGTGCCGGAAACAGGATTGCCGCTGGCCTGATCGAAAAGACGTGTTGCCTGATCGGTGTCCCCCCGGCGCAGGGCGGCGACACCGGCATCGAGGTCGGCATCCACGTCGAAGGACTCCCCCGCCAGACCCTCCGCCCATAGATCCCATGCAGCCCTGGCCTGCGCCTCCGGATCACGCGCAAACAGCAGGACCGCAGGATGATCGAAACCGAGAAAACTGTGCTCGGCGCCGTCATCGTTGAAGCGCAGGCCCCAGAGCTCCGGGTAGACTTTGAACCGTCGCACGAGCCGGTACCCGAGCTGCTCCTGGGTCAGGTGCCGATAGAAGGATGCGACAACGGGCAGGGCCTCCGGTGCAGCCGTCAGGTTGGTGAGGCGATTGACGTCGGTGATGGCGACGTAGTCGGCGCCGCCCAGCCTGCGATCCAGCATGTTGACGATCGTCCGGCTGAGCAGTTGCCCCCGGGCGTTGAAAAACGTGCTGATGCCGAGATCAGCCTGCTCGTAGCGTTGACTGTCGATAACGGGCCCCAGCGGGAACGCCCCCTGTTCGACTGCGATTCTGGCACCAGCTGGCACATTTTCTGCAATCCAGCGGCCCGCCTGAATCCTGCTGTCCTCCTGCGACCAGACGTTGTGGTAGGCCAGTCCATAGAGGACCGCATGGACCACAACACTCAGCACAGCCAACCGCAGGACCCATCGGGCCTTGCCCGGCGCCTGACTCCAGCACCAGCGGCACAGGTCTGCTGCCAACAGCAGCAGGGGCGGTACGATGGGCAGCAGATAGCGTACGGGTTTGACGAACAGCGGCCCCGCCGTGAGCAGGTACAGCCCGATCCAGAGCACGAGTACGCCCCGTCGTGCGTCGAGACTGCGCAGAGCAAACCCCAACCCGAGGGCGGTTGCCACCGTCATGGGCCAACCGAAGGCCAGGGGCAACAGGTGGGTCCATTGGTAGAGAAATGGCGTCGTGCCGGTATACTGCAGCGTGTACAACTGCGGCGTGGCGCCACGCACGATCGTCATGACATGGGCGAAGTCGTTGGCGCCCTCGACCGTCCACAGCCGCATCGGCGACAGCAGCAGCCACGGCTGGATGGCCACCGTGGTCACAACGATGGCGCCACAGCTGGCCCACAACCGGGGATCCGCCAGGCGTTGCCGCCAGCGGTCCCCTGTCGATCCCTGGCAGGTCAGATGGGCAACAACGAGGACGGGCCCCAGCAGCAGCGCGTTCAGACGCACACTGGCCGCCAGGCCGATGAGGACACCGGCGACAATCGACGCCCGCCACGACGGCCGCTGGCTCGCGCCGAGAATGGCCGCCAGAGATGCCGTCGTCAGCAGACAGAACAGGCTGTCGACGGTGCCGTAGTGGGCCTGCTGAATGGCTGCCGGGGCAACGGCCAGAAACAGGACCGCGAGGGCTGCAGTGGCGGGTGAGAGAAGCCGGCGCCCCAGGTGCCACACCACGAGCAGACACAGGCTCGCCAGTGCCGCCGACAGCGCCTTGGCGACCCGGTGGATCGTGGTCTCGTGCTGGACCGCTACGCCGACCCGGTCGAGAGCTGCCAGAGTGCTGCGCAGCACGTAGAACGGGAGTGCGCCGTACATCGTGAAAGGGGGGTGCAGAGGATCATCAAGAGCCAGGGCGCCACTGACGACGGAGTTCTCGTCCGGATGGAACGAGTAGTACGCCTGGCCCTGTCTAGCCGTCGGGTTCTGCGACACAACGAAGTCGACAACATCGCGATCCAGACCCGACCACCGCAGGAAGCCGCCGAGCAGCATCGCCGCCACAGCCAGGCCCGCCCAGCCGCGCATATACCCGCCTCCTGAAGAGCGATCCATTGAACCACGACCCGGCGGCCGGGATTCCGGCTGAAGGGTCAACCGGCGCGTCCCTCGCCGGCTTCGGTTGGTGCCTCGTGATCCTGGCTGAGACAGCTGGCGTGCGTGTGGTCCGCCAGGACCTCGATAACCCGGCAATCGGCAATCCGGCCGCCACGGCACTGTTCCAGCATCCGGACCAACTCCGTCCGCAACGCCGACAGGCGGGCAATCCGCTGGTCGACCTGGAGCAGCTGCGTGCGGGCGATGTCGTCGACCGTCTCGCACGAGCAGTCCGGATCGTCCGCCAGTCCGAGGAGTTCGCGGATCGCCGCAAGCGCAAAACCGAGCTCACGACTGTGGCGGATGAAGGCGAGACGCTCCCTGTGTCGGGTGTCGTAGCGGCGCTGGTTGCCCGTGGTACGCGCCGGCTCCGGCATCAGGCCGATCTGCTCGTAGTAGCGGATCGTCTGCACCTTGCAGCCCGTCTGCCGCGAGAGTTCGCCGATCGGTAACGTCTCAATTTGTGTCATGCTCTTGAACCTCCAGTTACTGGAGCTACTAGACTATAGCCGACGGGTGGCTGCGACACCAGTTGACCGGGCAGAACATGACCCATCTCGAAGAGACACACCATGCTGCAACCTGATACACACATGGGCGTCTTGGAATCTGACGCCACTGCCTGCGGCAACGATGCGTGCTGTGCACCCACACACAGCGCCGCGGACGTGGGCAGCTGCTGCGGCGCGGAGGCGAGCGTCGATCTGCCGGTGACGGACGGTGAGGGCCTGACGTTCCAGATCGAGGGCCTGGACTGTGGCGAGGAAGTCGCGATCCTCAAGAGCGCTGTGGGATCGGTGGCTGGTGGCCAGGAGC
>JAQCJA010000541.1 GCA_027593305.1 bacterium | reverse complement strand
CGGAACTTCTCGTATCAATATGCAACGATTGGAGCCTGTGCTGTTTCAACTAAGATCGGGACAACGCCCTCGCTGGGGAGCCCCCACGTCCGCGGTAAGGCCCTAGGCCACCCTCACCTGCTGCATCCCACTGTCACCTTCTTTCTGCCCGAACCCAGCGGACACCGGGCTCAACGGAAAGAGGGAACCATGTCCAGGCCACTGCCGTCCCAGCCGAATCTGCGCCACCTGAAGAACGAGGCCAAGAAGCTCCACAGGGACCTCGAGAACGGCGCCGCTGACGCCGCTTCCCGCATCGCCGCCCACCTTCCCCGCCTGACGGGTGCCGCCGTGCCGGCGGTCCGTGCCGCCAACGTCACCCTGCAGGAAACCCAGCACGTGCTGGCCCGGGAGTACGGCTTTGCCACGTGGGCCGATCTGGCAGCGGCAGCTGCGTCACGGATCGACCTGGAGCCGGCCCGCCGCCCTCTCGAGCAACTCTCCACGGACGAGGTACGAGGCATCTGCCACGGCGTCAGTCGGCTCGTCAAAGCACACGGCGACAGCGTCGCCACGATCGGGCCCGGCGACTTCTATCGCGCGCTGGAGGGGATGGGGCTGCAGACCTCACCGTCGGTGCGAGAGTTTGTGAACCTGGCGGCGGACGGCGTCGAACCTGAGGTGATCTGTCGGCTCGCGCGCAATCGCGGTGACACGGTGGCCCGCAACCTCGAGATCCGCCGGCGGCTGGTGCTGGAAGGGGTCGACGCCATTGGCCAGGGTCAGGACCCCCGCTTTGTCCTGCACCGCCTCGACACGGTGGGCAATACGGGACACCCGACCCGGTACCGCGAGCCGGAGGGCACGGTAGCGCAGCTGTGCGCCCGCCTGGCGCAGACGCCGGCGGCGGAGCTGCACCACGACGAGCTCGCCGTGGTGCTCGCCGACCTTGCGTGCATCGTGCGCAACCATGGTGTAGCGGCGCTGGCGGAGGTGATGGATGCCGTCAACGACGAGGACGTACACGCCGGCCTGCAGATGGTGCTGGACAAGGTGGACCCCGTGGTGATATCCGCAGAGCTGGAGCGCCGGGCTCGGGACAGCCAGCAGGTTCGACACCCCTTCGTCTGCTTTGGCGAAGGCCTGGCGGCAGCCCTGGAGGGCAAGACCGGCGCCGACCTCGATGCCGCCGTCGAGGCGGTCGTCTGATCGGGATGAGGGTAGTCGGGATGCGGGTCCGGAAGCAGCTCTGGGCTCGCATCTCCATTGACCGGCTGTGCCGCATACCTTTGTGTCGTCCATGCCCGGACAATCCCACATGCCCGGACAATCCCATTCGTCCATCTGCTCAGGGAGTTTGCTGATGTCCTCTTTCGAGTTCCACGATCGGATGGTCAATGACTACTGGTCCAATGGTTACATCGTGCTGCGGCAGATTCTGCCCGGGTCGCTGCTGCGGGATTTGAGGGTCGCCGCCGATCAGGCTCGCACTCTGGCCTACCGGCTCAATGGGCCGCAGACGCAGCGCCTTCAGCCCCTGGTCAATTACGCCGACGATCTCGATCTGCAACCGTTCCACGACTACTGTGAACTCGATGCACTGGTGGATGCCATTCATCAGCTGATGGGGCCCGAATACCGTCATCACAGCATGGAGCGCATGGGGCTGCTGGTGAACCCGGAAGGCCATTCGTGGAATCAGGGCTGGCATCGTGATGCCGTTGTCGAAGTGCCGCATCCGGTGCAGACAGACGCGGAGTTTCAATCAACTCTTGAGGGCGCCTGGCATGACCGACGGCTGTTCAACCAGGTCAATTGCGCCATCTACAACGATTCCTGTACCTGGTACGTCCCGGGCAGCCACGCCCGGCGCCGCGACCTGCCGGGGGAGATGCAGTCGATTGGTTTTGCCAGCCTGCCGAACTGGGAAGACTATGCCTCGGAGGCCGAATTCGAGCGTGCCTGTTACCTGCACTGCGCCGACTTCCCCGGGGCGCAGCAGATGCATCTCATCGCCGGCGACTTCATGCTCTACCGCAGCCACGCCTGGCACTGCGGCAACTACCTGTCGTACCAGCCGCGAGCCACGATCCACGATGGCTGCGTCTTTGCTGAAGGCCAGTTCGTGCCGCAGTACCGGGAGCGGTGGGCGCAGGTGAAGCAACAGGCGATCGCCAGGTACGAGGCGAACAACGCCTGACGAATCAGCCCCGGCTGTCGGGTGCGAAGTCGAGATTCTCGGTGATCCTCGTGCCGTCGCGCCGGAAGGCATCGACGTAGCGGCGGATGCGTTCGATGGCGGTCGGCAGGTCGTGGTTGTTGAGGTTGATGTTCAGCAGGTCGATGTACCACGGCATCTTGGCATCTGCCCCCACGTAGGTCGCCACGATCTGGCGGGCAATGGGCAGGGTGGTGTCCTTGGAGTCGTCGTGCACGTCCCGGTTCTGTGCCTGCATCAGCTTGTCGTACTCATCTGCGAGCAACCTGTCGAACAGAGCCGCAGAAAAAATGTCATGCTCCCGGGCGCCGGTGTCGGGGTCCGCTTCCGTCAGTCGGGCGCCCTTGTGCAGCCACTCCCACAGAATGCTGAGACGGATCTCTCCCGTCGCCATGTCCTCCATGAGGTAGAGGATGTCGGCGTCGGCGAAGGAATCCGCCGGTTTCAGCGCCGCCGCCTGGAATCCCTGGCCGAAAGCATTGCCGTACTGGGTGGCGACGCTGATCAGGTTGCGCGCCCCCCGCACCGTGCGTGGACCCGGCTCCAGCAGCGTCAGTCCCTCGGCGTCGCTCTGTGTGTAGGTCAGGGGCGGGAACTCCCGTCCCAGCTGGTTGGCCTGGCCGACCTGCTCCCATACAGGGCGTACGATGTGGACCATCTTCCAGTGGGCGACCCACTTGCCGCTGGCCCCCTCCCGCTGCTCGCGCTCGGCACCAGCGACGGCGCGTTCCATGCTCTGCTTCACGCCGGCAGCAGAGCCCACGGGGATGTTCGGTTCCATACCGCCCTGCCACAGCGCAAAGTTACCATCCCGGTCCGGCGTGTTGACCGCCCGACGGACGCGGTCCTCGTAGTTCCGCATGTATCCGTAGGTCATGGTCACGGCTTCGATGTTGGGATTGATGAACGCCGGATCCCAGGCCATCGCATCAGAGACACTGTTGATGTAGTCCCAACGCCCGGTGTTGAAGCCGACGAAGTGTCGGCCCAGGGCGGCGCGGATCTCCATCAGCTGAAAAGTCGCTTCCAGTTGTTCGATGAGGACGTAGACCTTGATCGTCCCCTGAACAAGGCCCAGGTGGCCCTCGAGGGTGTCCATCATCTGCGCCCACAGGGCGGCTTCCGCCGCCGTCTGGATCTTCGGCAGGTACAGCACAATCGACGACCCCGCCCGCTGCAGCGCCTCGTGGTTGTTGACGACGTAGAGCGTCAGGTCCACGATCGAAGCGGCCAGGGCGACGCCGTCGCCGGCACGAGTATGCCGGTCGTCGAGGTGCAGCCCCCGGGCGCGGAAGATCTTCGTGGTAAAGTCGAGTTGCCCCTCCCAGTCCTC
>JAQCJA010000540.1 GCA_027593305.1 bacterium | reverse complement strand
CAAAGTAGACCTTGCCTGCGGAACTGAAGATGAAGGTGCCGCGCTCAATCGGAATGGGTCGGCTACCGGCCTTGGCCGAGCGTTGAATCAGGGACTCGATCGGATAACGGGCGTATTGTGTCCGCAACTGGAACAGGGCTTCGAGGTCGGTCAAGGGCCCCTTATGCGGCAGGGTGTAGTCCTCGAGCATGAGACCCACCAGCGCGCCGGAACGGCTGATTATGAGACTGCCCTTGTTGATCTGGCGGGCGTTTTCCGGCGAAGCATCGAACAGCACATCTTCTTTGATCAACTCGAAACTGTGAGGGATGTCGAGCAGGCCCTGGAGGTATTTCTGCGCGGTGGTCTCCGTGACAGGCAGGATCTGTGGATTGCTGGTCAGTTCGCGACGAAGCGGCAGACTCAGGTCATCCAGCAGATACGCGTTGGGATGGCCACCAACGCTGAGAAACAGACTGCCCTTGCGCAGTTTTGCCGCAAAGCCTCGCCCCTGGTGCAGGATCTCGTCCTTGTACAGGTGCGTACCCATCGGCAGGTAGATCGCTTGATTCTGCCGCAGCTTGCGGGCGCAGATCTCTTTGAGTGTGCGGCGACCAACTTCGGTCAATTGGTCGATCAGGAGGCACTTGACACCCAGTCGCTGACTGACAAGCACAGTTCCTGGCTGCAGTTCGTCGGGTATCGGACGGGGACGGCCCGTGGGGGGATTGATCAACGGGTCCAGATCGAGAACCTGAGCGGAGAAATCGCTCAGCGCATCCTTTTGTTCCTTGCGACGCCGTTTCTTGGAGGGCTGTGGATCGCCATTGCTGGTGCTGACTTCCAGCGCCGACCGATTGCGCAGCAATCGGCTCGCGATGAACATGACGGCAATCACGCCGACAAAAATGCCAAGAAACAGGAGGCTGTCACCGGAACTCTGGCTGTCGAATTCGACATAGCCACCCTGAGTCTGTTGCGCGAGTACGGCGATCATGGGCTTGCGGGGTGGCTTGACCTGGGTCTAACGTGCACTGCCAGAAAGGAATAACGCATGGAATAGTGCCAGATGGCCCAAAGGTAAGAAGGCTGGGTGACAAGTCAAACGGGCGCCCGCCGATCTTGACCCTGATTCCGGAGGCGTGTACCATACGCCCGCAATCGATTCATCCACCCAAGATTACAGGAGTCGTTCCATGGCGCGGGGCGTTAACAAGGTCATCCTCATCGGCAATCTGGGCTCCGATGTGGAGTTGAAGTACACGCCATCCGGCGGCGCCGTCGCAAATGTCTCCATCGCCACCAGCGACAGTTGGACCGACAAGTCGGGTCAGCGTCAGGAGCGTACCGAGTGGCACCGCCTCGTCTTCTGGAACAAACTGGCGGAAATCGTTGGCCAGTACCTGAAGAAGGGGAGCAAGATATACATTGAGGGGCGCCTGCAGACACGTTCCTGGGACGACCAGAGCGGCCAGAAGAAGTACACGACCGAAATCGTCGTAACCGACATGCAGATGCTCGATGGCCGTAACGACGGTGCTACGGGTGGCGGTGGCGGCATGGGTGGTGCACCAGGCGGCGGCTTCGCCGGAGGCGGCGGCTTCGCCGGAGGCGGTCCCCCTGCCGGCGGCGACTTCGGGCAGACCGACTTCGGCCAGCCCGGCGGTGGTCAGGTTGGTGGGGGTCCGTCTGGTGGCGGCCCGTCTGGTGGTGGTGGAGCCACCACCGAGGACGACGACCTGCCCTTTTGACACAGGCGATTTCGGGCGGTTGAGCCCGGAGACCTCGGGCGTCTGTGGCGGGCAGCTTCCTGCATCTGCATCTGGCGATCGGTGCATTCCCTGCCGCCTTTGGGCTCCGTCCGGAAGCCGGTTCCATCGAACTGCCGGCGTTTCTCGCAGGCAGCCTGGCACCAGACGTCGGCTTCTTTCCAGGGGGGCCAGCAGCATTCTCTCATCGGGTCCACCACGAGCGTACGGGTGATTTCGTGCGCCTCCTCCTCAGCGAGGCCCGCGGCGCAGCAGACGAAGCCTTCGTTGCTGGCTGGGCCCTGCATACCGAAACAGATGCGGCGACACACCCACTCATCAATCGGCTGGCGGCGGCCCCGCCGCGCCCACCCCTGGGGGCTGCGCGCCAGGATCTCTGGCACAAACGCATCGAGTGGGGACTCGATTGCAGGATTCTTGGCGCCACGGGCTACCAACCGCCCCTTTGGCAGCAACCACTGCAGGTCCCGGTCGATCTGTTGATCCGTAGCGCGCGTTCCTTGTATGGCGTTGACACCGCCCCCCTGCACCTGCGCCGGGGCCTGTCCCGTCTGGCTGACTGGATCGGCCGCCTGGCGAGGATCCTCTTCTGGTCGGGCTCCGCCGCCCGCGGCGTGACCGGACACCTGCCGTCGAATCCGGGAGTGATGCCCGGCCTTGCCCGGGTTCTGGCGCGCCGCCTCGAGGGCATTGGCTGCATGGAGGATCTCGTCGCGATCCTGACGCCGGAATTCCTCACTGATGAGATCACACTGCAGGCCCTGGACGCCGGCGAGGTTGCCGTGGCTGCTTTTCAGCGGGGATGGGTTGAGCGTTTCGTCAATATCCTCAATCGCGACCTCGATAGTGGCCAGGTGGTACCCCAGTGATGGATCTCGGATATTTTGTCCCGGCGACAGCGCTCGTGTTGACGGTGTTGTTGCTGGCAGGACGGCAACATCTGGTGGCCAGGGATCGATCCTGGTGGGTGGCAGCGGCACTCGATACGCCATCCGTGGCTGCATTGGCTGGTGCTCTGCTCGCCTGGGGCGCACCGGAGTGGATCATCGTCTCGGCGGACAGTCTCGTACAACCGGCGTTCCTGTTCCTTGGTGGATGGGTGGGCCTGCAGATCGGCTGCGGTCTCGACCTGCGTGCCGTGCGCCGGGCAACTGTTGTGCCGTTCATGTATGAAGCGGCGACGGCACTGGCAGCGATTGCTGCTGTATTTGCTGTGGGTTACGGTGCATCCCGATTGATCCCGGGTGTCCCGGAACCCTTGCCCGCGGCCTTGCTGGTGCTGGCGGGCCTGTGCACCGCGGGCCCGGCTCTGCCAGGTGGCGGACAGGCGCTGAGCCGCGGGGCTGGACGGGGAGGCTTCTGGAATCCTTCCATGGCGGCGGTTCTGGCTGCGTTGCTGGCGGCCGTGGGCAGCGCCCTCAAGCCGTGGCCGATCCTGCAGGCGACGATTCCCTTTCTGGATCGCCCGGTGCCGGCCGAGATCGACGGTGTCGGCGGCGGACTGCTCTGGGTGCTGGCGGTGGGATGTATTGCCGGGCTCGTGGCGGATCTGGTGACCAGGGATGACTTCGCTCCGGGTGGACTCTACCCCCAGTTGACGGCAGTCCTTCTCATCGCCACCGGTGTAGCCGGTGGCCTCGGACTGGAGATACTCCTGGTGACGGCCATCGCGGGATTCTGGCTCGTCAATGCGACGCTTCGACGTCTCGATATCCTGCACGTGCTGCAGCGCGGGGCCATCCTGCCGCGGGTTCTCGTACCGTTTCTGGGAGGGTGGTTTGTCGGCGGCAG
>JAQCJA010000539.1 GCA_027593305.1 bacterium | reverse complement strand
ACCGGTGCCGGTCGGCAGACGGTGGCTACCATGGCCTCGTTCGGCTACAAACAGGGTGACCGACGACGGCTGAACCCACATGCATCGACCAGATGCGTCTTGCCTGACGGTACCGGACTCACTATAACGGGCCCTTGTAATTCCTATCCGTCCCACGCGGAGCAATCTGTGACACAGTGGAGCAGTTGTCACATCTGGCGGCACCCGCGTGCACGAAGCGACTCGAGATAGCGGACGTGGCATAGCCGTTGCGTTGCCCGGTGCAGCAACACCGCACTGAACCAGGGTCACGAGCCCCCAAAGGAGATACGCAGTGACGCAGACGAGACGCCCATCCTCATCCATCATGCCGAGCACAGCCATCGAAGGCACGCTCGCGCACAGGAAGACGCTGTGCCGCAGTCTCCTTCTGGCCCTGCTCTACGCCGTCACCTCCGCCGGGGCCATCGACGCTTCATGCGACGCACCGGATCTCGGTCCGGGCGACATCAACAGGGCGATCTTGACGTCACCAGATCCAGACGCCTTCGGTGTACCTCGTGGGCTCTATGATGTCGACCCGTGCCTGTACGGCGCCAAGCGCGACCTCGACAAGCTCGAGCGTCAGGCGAAGGAGGCGCGTACGTACGGCTTCGTGTCCCTGGGTAGCGGTGCCGTCCTCCTCGCGCTGGCACCTCTCCTCGACCCCGATGAGGCGAGCACCGCCGACGAAGCAGCCGATACGGCCGGACTGCAGGCCGAGGCCTTCATCGTCGGCGGGCTGGCGGTGGCGTACGGCTTCGTGAGCCTGGTGCGAGGTCATGGCTTCCGAACGAAGCGTACGGAGCAGGAAACACGCTTCCGCAGTGACGTGGAGATCCGCTACGGCCAGTACATCGGCAACCTTTCATACCGCTTCTGAACGTGACGTTGTCCGACTGCGACGGCGAGCGTATCGCCGCCCACCCGATCCACATCAGGAGAGAAGACATGGAATCCAGAATGCGCGACCGCAGTTGCATCGTAAGCTCCATGGCGGTGGTAGCCGCTCTGCTCTACGTGGCTGTCCTCACGGGCTGTGGGGCCGTCGGTGTGCGGTCGAAGGTCCTGAGCCAGGACCGCGAGTTCGATCCGTACCGTCACCTCTGCGTCGACGTCGTCGAGGTCGCCGACGATGTCACCGTCGACGATACCACCAGGACCTACCTGCGCCAGCAACTCGTGAGCGAGTTCACGGCGGCGCGGCTGTTCGAGAGCGTCAGCACGGAGCCCCCTGCAGACGGCACGCGCTACCTCGACCTGCGGACCCGGATCACGACGCTCCACGACGGCAGCAATGGGGGGCGTTGGTTCGCCGCCCTGATCGGTTCCTGGGCGCCGATCGGAGCTGCCTATCTGGTCACGCAGGCCGACTTCCACGACTCCGAGTACGCCCACATCATCGCCGCTTCCAGCCAGGTGATCGCGAGCAAGGTGGTGCCCGGCGCGGTAGACCGACGCAAGATGGCCGAGAAGGTGGCCCAGGAGACTGTGAAGTTCGCGCGGAAGAAGGGCTTCGCGCATGACTGACGGTGCCTACGGGGCCCGTGCCGACGGCACGTGGTAGACGACCGCAACGACAAAGGAGAGGGAGATGGCAAAGCTGATGAACCAGACCAGTCAGCGCTGGCCAGCCTCGAGGAGGGCTTCGAGGAGACGCTCACGCTGCATCGACTTGGCCTCGTGCCGATGCTCAAGTCCTTCCGTACGACCAACGCCATCGAGAACGTCAACTGCCTCCTGGGGCAGCTGACGCGCAACGTGCGCCGCTGGCCCAACTCCTCCCAGCGACACCGCTGGGTCGCCGCAGGCCTGCTCGACGTCGGGCCGCGCCTGCGGCGCATCAACGGCTACCGCCACCTGCCGACCTTCCGTCACGCTCTGCAGACGGAACGCGGCAGGCCGTTCGCGAGGAGAATCGGCAGTTGGTCGCCCGCGTGAAGCAGCTGGAGCGGGCGGATAGGACATTCAAACGGTGTGACGGCACGCGGGGGGGCCGCAGGTAGGCAGCATCTGGTCGCGGGCCTGGGGGTGTGAGGGCCGCCCGTCGGTGGGCAAAGGGGTCCGTGTCGACGTCGAGATGGGCGGCGAGGCGGGTATGCCGCCGAGGTGAGGGCACAGCGGGGTACAGCGGGGCAGCAGCCTGAGATCCTCGGCGACCTGGCGGCCTGGCCGGGGATGGGGGAAGAGCTATCGGTGTGCGCTGTTCGCGCGGATCGGAAACTGCTGGAGGGCTGCGGCTGCCTCGTGCTGCAGAAAACCTGTCTGGTGTTCGCAAATGCACTGCCCCATACGACCTTGAGCCAATTGCATCGACCAGATCAGCCTTGATAGGCCTTGTCCGAGGGCGCCGGGGCGATAATGGGCCCTCGTGAGACCTATACGTCAAACGATCTCCCTTCCGGACAGCTTCCTGCACCACGCGAAGCGGATTCGGCTGAGAAGCTCCATCGACGTGATGATCTCATCTCACATCCCCTACGGAGGTCCTATGTCACTGATCAGTCGAGCCATCGCGGTAATCATTTCACTCATCATCGGCAGTGCCACGGGCAGCCTCATTGTCGGTGTTATTTGTGCTGTGATCCTGATGGCTCTTGCGCCCGCTCTGGGTCCACTACTCGCTTTCATCGCGTCGAAGGAGGCTGGCGATGTAGCGAAAGCTGGCGTCCGCGCTCTACCGAGGACCCTACTCGCAGTCATAGTAGGGGCAGTGGCTTTCATTCCATGGCTACTCATCTACCTCGATGCCATCGAGCCAATGATCTATCCCGAGCGCCGATCCTTGAACGAAGACCTCGATATTGCACAGAAGGGTCTCGCACTCATGATGATGACTTCCCTGGGCTTCGCCACCATCGGCGGATACCTAGCAGCCCTTGTAGCCGGCCGCGCGCGTTTCCTCCAAGGTGTCCTGCTTGTTCCAGCCCTCACTTGCTTCCTCTTCGCAACGGGCGGCCTCTCGTCAGAGGAGATTTTCTACACCTGGATGGCCTTCATTTCCGTCGGCTGTGTCCTTGGGGCCATGACACAATGGCGGACCTCCGGAAAGACTCCCGGATTCGATCAACACGCATATGGGACACTTGCCATTATAGTGAGATCCATTCTTTCTGTGGCGGCAGGGATGGTCATGCTCGTCCCGTTGATGTATCTCTACAACGAAATAGCACCAACGCTCTACATTTCTGTTGACCATCGAGGTTGGGTTGAGCATAAGGCCAATTACGATAATCAATTAGGCTGGGCGATATTCGCGGCCAGTAGCCTCACAGTGGTCACTCTCGCTAGTTACATAGCCGCTGTGGTTGCCCGACGCGCACCTATATTTCACGGTATGCTCATCGGCCCTGCCATCTTCTTTCTGTTTCTCGTTGCCGTAATAGCACTTGATGCACCCAGGTTACGCAATGAAGCCGCACTCGGCTGGCTTGGGATCGTAGCCGTTGGCTGCATTCTAGCCTGATCTATTCACGCGTTTGTCGCCAGCGTTGAAGCGGGCACGATCGTTGTCGCCATCGGCG
>JAQCJA010000538.1 GCA_027593305.1 bacterium | reverse complement strand
CCAACTGGGCGAGTATGACGATGCCGAGCACTGCTATCGTGAGGCACTGGCCCTGAACGAGCAGACGAGTACCACTGGCAAGCAGGCGGAGGATCTGGCCAACCTTGGCAATCTGTTCAACACATTGGGGCGGTGTGAAGAGGCGGAAGAGGCCCTCCACAAGGCACTTGTACTGTATGAGCAGGCAGCCGATCCTCGTGGCATGGGCGGCACCTATCGAAGCCTCGGTAACATGTGGCTGCAACGCGGCGACACCGAGCAGGCCCGGCAGCTTCTGGAACTCAGCCTGTCACTGAACAGGCAGGCAGGATATGACCTTGGAGAAGGTCTGGCCCTGGACAGCCTCGGAAGCATCTGTGAACGGGACGGGCAACTCGAGGCCGCAAGAACGCATTACGAACAGGCGCATGCAGCCTTCGTCGTGACCGGCCACCCAAAACACATGGCACAGGCACATGGCCGACTGGGAGCGCTCCTGCTGCGCCTCGATGAGTCTGACTGTGCCCGGGACCATCTTGAAAGGGCTGTCGAACTGGCACGGCAGCAACATGACGCGGCAAACACGGCGCGCTGGAGCAAACGTCTCGCCGACGCGGTCATAAAGTCGGAGGGAGATCTGCAACGAGCCCGTCAGTTGTATGACGATGCGATGCTCTACTTCCGTGAAGCAGGGGATATGAAGGGAGAGGCTCAGGTTTACGTGGGCATGGGCAACCTTGAGGCCCGCCTGGGGCGGAATACGCAGGCCGTCGCCATGTGGACGGCAGCGACAGAATGTTTCCGGCAACTGGGCGTCGAAGATCAGGTGCGCAACATCGAGGGTGCCATGAAACGTCTCTGGGGGCAGGGCACGCGGGTCGCCTGAGCGATTTTGCGCAAACGGGAGGAAAGAGGATCGTGAGCCGCCGAAGAAAATACACAGCCGTCCATCGTGAAGGTTTGCGTGTTGTCTCACGGATGCTGCGTGAAGCCGTGTGGAAGATGGGGAGTCCCGATGATTACCCCGATGTCCTGGCGACGTTGACCGAGGGTTTCCGCTCCTTGCGGATTTCGTTTGATGGCTGTGGCATCTACCTGATCGATTGCGCGGCTGAACCAGCCGTTGTGACAGGGCAGTACATCCTGCAGCACGAAAGATGGAAGCAGGCATTGCCGGCCCACGATCGGGACGCGGCGGTGGCGATCTGGCAAGAGGGAGCTGCCACCTATGCTGAAGATGTGCATCGGGACGCACCCGCGCTGGAGAGTCCGCTCCATCTGCGCTTTGGCCACGAAGTGCGCAGCGTTGTCGACGTGCCTTTCGCCAACGGAGTTCTGACGGTTGCCTGCCGCCAGGCCGAGGGCTTCAGTTCGCGTGACATCGAGATGCTGTGGGAACTGGCCGAGGGCCTGCCAGCGCTGTTCAACCGCATGGAGGACCTGCGCCAACTGGAATTGCGTGACCGTCTCGTTGAACGCGCCCAGAGACTGGAACTCACCGGGCAACTGGCTGCCGGTACCGTGCACGAAGTCAACAATGCCCTCACGGCGATTCTGGGGCACTGCGAGCTTCTGCTGATGGAAGAATTGGACGCGGCCACTCGGGAGAGTCTCGAGTTGATTCTTCGCGCCGGTGATTCGGCGCGCATCATGGTTGGACATTTCCTGACCATGGCGCGTGGACAGGAGCCAGAGCGGCAGACGACCGACCTGAACCTGCTGGTACACGATTGTCTGCAGTTGCTGCGTCGTCAGTTGGCACGCGAGCGGGTGGAACTGATTGAGCGCCTCGACCCGCATCTGCCATTGGTGTTTGTGCAGGCCAGTCAGATCCAGCAGATCGTGTTGAACCTCGTGCAGAACAGCCGGCATGCCGTTCTGGCCAGTTCGGATGGTGGGCGGATCGAAGTGCGTACGCACGTCGTGGACGACGTCGTGCGCCTGTCTCTGAGTGACAATGGCCCAGGCGTTCCGGTGAAGCTGCGCGACCGGATCTTTGAGCCCTTCTTCACGACGAAGGAAAATGGCAAGGGTACGGGCCTTGGACTTACAGTGTGTCGCACCATCGCCACCAGCCACGGCGGCGACCTGCGCATCCAGAATCTCGATGACGGATCCTGCTTCGTCCTGGAGTTGCCTGCTGCCGACAAGAAAGCCAGGCGGGCTCTCAACTAGAGGGCTGAAAAGCTCAGCCGCTGGCACCATCGGAGGCGCACAGCCTGCCATTTGCGTCTCGCTCGAGGAGCCGGGTGAGAGTATGTTATGCCTCTCCGCAACCGCAGCAACTCTGCACGACTGAAAGACTGATGACCGACGCAATGGCCGTCGTCCTCATGGGCGTCACCGGCAGCGGCAAGACCACTGTGGGGGAGATCCTTGCCGAGCGACTGGCCTGGCCCTTCCTTGACGGCGATGATTTCCACCCCCCTGGGAATGTTGCCAAGATGCGAGCCGGAACGCCACTCACCGATGAGGATCGATGGCCCTGGCTGCAGAAACTCGCTACCGAGATCGGCGACCGTGTCGATCGCGGTGACAGTTGTCTGCTTGGCTGTTCGGCGTTGAAAGCAGAGTATCGCAGGGTGTTACGTGGTGGGCACGGTCCGCAGCAGGTCCGTTTCGTGCATCTTGCCGGCAGCGAGTCGCTGATCGCCGCCCGACTGGCAAGTCGCGAACACCGCTACATGCCTTCCAGCCTGCTGCGCAGCCAGTTTGAAGCCCTTGAGGCACCGGCGGACGCTACCGTCATCGATATCGACGCGGTCCCTGGAGAAATCGCGACTCGCATCCTGCGAGCCCTTGACCTGAACGACGGCCATTGAGGCGGGAACCAGGCAACCTGGCGTCAGGGAATCTCGATGACGGAGCCCCGCCAGGCACAGCGCGGGGTCGGATCTTCTGACCTATGGAGTCTGGTAGTTGAGCAGCAGCAGGACGCCGAGAAAGACAAGAACGAGGGCGACGGCACTGCTCGACAACAACGTGCGTGCGGCAATACCGGATGGCCCGTGGGCAACGTGGATGATGGCAATGCACAGCCCCACCACCGACTTCCCCGTGCGGATCACACCGTCGCGCACGGTGCCACAGGCACGGCCGATACCCCGCACCATCCACGGCAGCAGCTTCCTGTAGACGACATCGAAATCGACGTTCGTGCAGCGCAACTCCGGCGTTTCGAAGTGCTTCAGCGCCAGGATTGCGAAGGCGAGCAGGGCGAAGACGAGCAACTGCAACTGCGTGATCACGTGGCTGGACGTGTAGGGTTCGAAATCCACCGCGTACGGAAGGATGTCGTAGAGCGGTTGAGGATAGACGCCGATGGCGACGCAGAGAAAGGCTGAGATCCCCATGGCCAGCAGCATGTTCCACGGCGCTTCTTTGACGCGGATACCCGAGTCATGGTGGCCGAAGAAACCGTAGAAGGGGATCTTGATGCCGGAATGATGGAGCACGCCCGCGGAAGCGAAGAGCAGCACAAAGAAGGTGATGTCATAGTGGCCTTCAGCGGCGGCGGTCAGCGTCATCGATTTGGTCACGAAACCCGAAAACAGCGGGAAGGCGGAGATCGATAAC
>JAQCJA010000537.1 GCA_027593305.1 bacterium | reverse complement strand
CTCCAGTTGATGATCGACTACTACGACCGCCTGGCGGCCGTGCACTGGAAGGACTCGAAGGCGTCCTACCGAGGTTACAGCGGCCCGACGCCGACGCCGGACATGCATCGTGAGCAGATCCTGTACAAGGATCTGGGTGCTGGCGGTGTCGACCATCCAGCCATCTGGGATCTGCTGGTGCAGCGCGGGTATGAGGGCTGGGTCACCCTTGATCTGGACCCGCCGCGGCCGAACGAAGGGGAAGGTTCCGTGGACGACAAGATCGCCATCAACTGCCGCTACCTGAACCAGACGCTGAAGGTCCCGCACCTGTAGGCCATTCCCGACCGACCTGTCTCAGTACTTCAGGGTGAGATCGACGATGTTGCGCAGGGGCTGATCCTGCAGAAAACGGCGCAGGTTGTCCGTCACCAACTCACCCAGCCGCCGGTGGGCCGTTTCTGCCTGTCCGGATGTGTGCGGCGTGATGATGACGTTCGGATAGTCCCACAGAGGATGGTCGTCGGGCAACGGCTCCGGGTCGGTTACGTCCAGGCCCGCACCGGCGACCCTGCCACTGTCGAGGGCGCGCAGCAGGGCATTGGTGTTGATGATGCCGCCCCGCGCCAGGCACAGGATGTGAACCCCCGGGCGCATCAGGCCGAATTCGCGGTCGCCGATGAGATCGACGGTTTCGGCGGTGTACGGCACACTGACGTTGATCCAGTCCGCGCGTGGCAACAGGTCATCGAGTGCCTCGGCAGGGTGAAGCTCATCAACGAAGTCCGGCGCCGTCCGGTCCACGTGGCGTCGCGTCGCGATGATGTGCATCCCAAAGGCGGCGGCCCGTTTCGCCGTCTCCAAGCCGATGCCGCCCAGACCGATGATCAGCAGTGTCTGTCCGTCGAGTTCACCAGGATCAGGGACCTCCTTGTCCTGGCGCGGCCATCGTTCCGTCGCCTGGCGCCGCAGAATCTGCGGAATCCGGCGGCTCAACATGAGCATGAAGGCCATCGCGTGATCGGCCATGTTCGGACCGTACGCGCCGGCATTCGTCAGCACGATCCCACGTTCACGCAGCAGATCGAAGGGCACGCCGTTGACACCGGTGCTCAGCGTCTGCACCCACCGCAGCTTTGCCGCGGCATCGATGAATGCCGGGCTGTAGTAGTCGATGGCTGCGTCAACATCACCTGCCAGGCGGATGGCATCCTCCATCGAGGGTGCGACGACGAACTGGGCGCTGTCCATCTCGCGCAGACGGTTGTTGGGACGAAAGTCGACGGTACGCAGGAGCAGTTTCACATCTACCTCCTCACGAAAAATGGGGTGAAGGTTAGGCATCCGTCCCCGGCAGGAACAGTCCACGCCTTGCTGTATCACATTTCTGCCTCGGCAGCCGACGAGCAGGAGATCCCCGCCTGGGTGGACTGGTAGCCGGAACCATCTCGTGCAGCGGACCGTCCCTGCCTCGTGGACGACGACATTCAGCCGGCACCCTCGCAAGGGCACTGTCATTGGACTATTGTACGGTCAGCACGCGGCAAGGCGACGGGTGCTTTGGCGCTGTCTGCTGGCCCTTGTGAACCCACGAAATCGGAGCCAAGAGCATGTTGAAACCTTTGCGTTGCACATCTCGACTGTGGACCAGTCTCGCGCTGCTGGCCATAATGCTGGCCATGGCGGTGGCTTGTGGAGAATCCGAGCAGGACCACTGGCAGGCGGCCAAGATGAAACGCAGCCCCGAGGCCCTTGAGCAATTTCTGCAGCAGTACCCTGAGGGTGCCTTTGCTCAGGAGGCTCGCGAGGCACTGGAGGACCTGCGCTTCCGGCAGATGCAGAAGGACAATTCCCTCGCCGCAGTGGAGTCCTTCCTGCAGCAGCATCCCGACGGTCTGCATGCGGAGGAGGCACGCAGTTCACTGGAACTCCTGCACTGGGTGAAGGCCCAGCAGGGCAAGTCCCTGGCCGCCTTTGAGGCGTTTCTGCAACAGTATCCGGAGACATCTTTCGCCGAGGAGGCGCGCAAGAAGATGGCACCCTTCGCACTGGCTGAGCTCATGGGCAGCAGTGACATCAAGGCATACGAGGATTTCCTCGAGCGTTATCCGGAGGGACCGTCAGCCGAGAGCGCCAAAAAATCTCTGGAGCAACTGCGCCTCCGGCAGAAATAGACCCGCAGGCCAGCCGGATCCCGGCCCATGGAATTGCGCCCGTTGACCTGCGCCAGGCTCACGCGCCGAGCAGGTCGGCACTCTCCAGTGACGGACACCAGAACTTCTCGGCGTACTCAACCACGAGGCGTGTTCCGTCGTCGTGACTGACGTACGGCGGCCGCGCCGGGCTGTACATCGTGTCCGTCAGGTCACGCAGCAGGGCCATGGGCATGCCCCATCGTGACATCTGCTTGATGGCGAAGCTTCGGTGCAGGACACACATGTTCGTATGCACCCCCAGGATCAACAGGCGCTCGATGCCCCGCGCCCGCAGACAGGCGAAGATGCGACCGCCTTCGTCCGAGATCAGATCCTTCGCAGCATCGATGTCGATGGCAGGGTGTTGCCGCGTCCATGCCTTGTACGGCTCGTTCTCGGCGACCGTCGTGCCCTGGTCGGCAGCATCCACCGGCAGGGGCGGATCGTAGGCCGCCGGATCCCCTGCCGCCGCGAAGATCCCGCCCACGAGTGAATCCGTCGCCGCAGCAAAAGCTGGCAGTACCGGTTCTGGCACCGCAGGCTCCGCAGCCAGCGCCCGATGGCGCGCCGGATGATCGGCGTAGAAGTCCATCGTATCCGAGGGCGCGTGGATGATCTGCACACCGGCGTCGCGCGCCGCATGCACGGCAGCGTTCATCTTTGGCAGCAGCGGCTCCAGCCGTTCGCGGGCGCCGCGGCACCAGTGGCTGTCCCACACGTCACACAGCAGCAGGCCAGTCCTGTCGGCGGGCTCCTCCACCCTGTCTTCGACAAATCGCCACAGGCGGTGGCCACCAGTGTCGGTCGTCAGGATCTGCCTGCGCAGGTTCAGTCTCAGCGTCGCCACGTCGGATCCCCCTACCAATCGACGACGGACCCGTCATCGGGATCGAACCGCGCCGTGTAGGCATGCGGTTCGCCTACGAGCACCATGAGTTTGTCTTCGTCAATGGTGATGCCGAGGCCGGGCTCTGTTGGCAACGGGCGGTAGCCATCACACACCGGTGGCAACGGTTTGGCGAGTAGTTCCGCGTATTCGTTGTCGCCGCGTTCCTGAATGAGAAAATTGGGGATCGCCGCAGCGATCTGCAGGCTCGCAGCAAGGGAGCAGGGGCCCTGGGGATTGTGCGGCGCCAGTGGTGTGTAGTAGGCCTCAGCCATGCCGGCGATGATCTTCAACTCCGTTATGCCACCGGCATAACAGATGTCGGGTTGGAGAATCGTGGCGGCGCGCTTCTCGAGGATTTCCCGGAAGCCCCACTTGGTGAAAATGCGCTCTCCTGTGGCGAGGGGGATGTGTGTCTTCTGCGCCAGTTCCGCCATGACGTCGATGTTGAGCGCCTGCACGACCTCTTCGTAGAACCAGGGGTGGTAGGGCTCCA
>JAQCJA010000536.1 GCA_027593305.1 bacterium | reverse complement strand
CCCCGCTATTTTTACGTTCGCCGTCATCTCAATTGCGTTGCAGCACAGTACCACAGCCTCGGCGCGCGCTTTGAAAATGGTCTGCGCTGGCTGGCAGACAACGACATCCAGGCCATGGCAGCCGACCGCTACGCCATCGATGGCGACGATGTCTACGTCATGGTGCAGGAGTATGACTCCAAGGCGAAAGCCGACGGCTTCTGGGAGGCGCATCGACAGTACGCCGACATCCAGCTCGTCGTGTCTGGCGCTGAACACATGGGCTACGCCCCGGCAGCGTCTTTGCGGGCAGGGGAGTACGACGACAGTCGAGATTTTCTCCCCCTCGACGGCGACGGCATGTTCATTGAGATGCACGCTGGCACTTTCATGATTCTCTGGCCGCAGGACGCCCACATGCCGCAGATGGCGATCGACGTGTCGACGCCGGTGAAGAAGGCCGTCGTCAAGGTGCGGCTCTAGACCATGGGCACGCGTCTCTCTGTGGAGGAGTTGCGGGCCTGGTGAGGCTGCACGAGACGCTGGCCGCATCTGTGCAGATCAGGTTGCGGTGCTCCGGCGCAGCCGATGCTGAGGTGCGCGTGCAGCTCACCGACCAGATGACGTGGGCGGAGTTTTGCGGCAGTCGGCCCGTCGGCTGGTCGAACAGCTATGAAGCGACCGTTTTCGCCGGCGCCGCGCTGCTGGATTTCCCCCTGCGGCTTGCGCAGGCGCACGATCCTGAGTTCGCCGCAATTCTGCTGGATGTCGTCGCCGGCCGGCGTGACTACGAGAGCCTGCAACCAGGCGCACACCTCAGGTTTGCCGGGCCTCTCGTCGAAGAGATCGAGCCGGCATGGACACCCGTTTCGTTGTTGGACATGCGCGACATCGAGTTCGAGCCCGACCTGGAGCACCCCAAACGACGTGTCGCCGAGCCAGCCGATATCGTTGCCTGCGTGCAACTCGAGGCGGCCGACGCCGATATCGCCATGCGTCTCTGTTACCCGTACGCGTCCCTCATTTCGCTGCTGCAACCGCTGGCACAGTTCGGTGCCCATACCACGGGTAACTAGCCCCGCCGCGGCTTCTCCACCGAGCCGTCGTCGTTGATCAGTGGCCGGTTGTAGATGTAGGGTGGCTCAAGCACGGCCTGCTGCGCTTCGGTCAGTTCACTGACCCAGTCTGGTTGGGTAACCGAGTAGGTGCCACCGGCAAAGTGCAGCGTCTTGGGGCTGTAGCGGTAGAGCAGCGAGCGTCGCTCGTGTTCGGCTGTCCACGGCAAGGTCCCGTGCAGGGTGGCCTCGTTGAAGATCACCAGATCACCCGCTTTGCACGGCACGTTGTAGACGACCTGCTGATCCTGTTCCCAACGGCGGATCTCCTGGGTGACGGGGAAATTCGCCTTGTGACTCCCGGGTACGACACACATGCCACCATCCCCCTCGTTCACATCAGCCAGCTGAAACTGGCAGACGATCATGCCGCAGCGCATCTGACCGTTGCGGTAGATGTAGTACTGGGAATCGTCAAAGTGGCGCGCTGTGGACCCATGGATGACGAGACCTTCCGTGCCCTTGCCACCCGTCAACATGAAGGGGGAGTGATCCATTTTCCAGCCCCGACCGAAGAGCGTGTTCAGGTACGGGATGAGCTTGAGGTGGGCCAGCAGGTCGCGGAAGGGCTGGCAATGGGGCTTGTCCCAGGTCAACATGCCGGTGAACATACCGCGACGCACCGGTCCGTAGGTGTTACCATCCGGGTGGTGGTTGGGGTCATCCTGCCGCTGATCCCAGTTGGCGTCGAAGGCGGCGTTGCAGGCACCGACCTCGTCGGCGGTCAGGAAATTCTCAACCTTCAAAAAGCCCTGGAGATCGAAGAGGAATTGTTCACGTTCATTCATTGTGTAACCTGTGAGAATAAGAGAGTTATGAAATTCGGACAGAACCTGTGTCCCGCAGACGCCCGTCAATCTACACCAGATTCATCAGAAGTGGGCGTTGGTGCATGGCTCGCGGATTGGCCTCATCGTATGGTCGCCCGTCACGACCTGTTTCGGATCGCCGCAGAAAGTGTAGCACGCGCGAGCCTGTCTCGATGACGACGGGAGCCACTGGCACAACATCCATGACGGTGAGCGCATGCATTCCAATGACTTGAGTCCCTGGCAGCACGACCACGTTTTCGGGCAGGACCGTGTGCGCCCGGGCGAGCGCCGCACCCGACTCGTCATTGCACTGACAGCGGTGACGATGGGCGTCGAGATCTCCGGCGGAGTCGCCTTCGGTTCCATGGCACTGTTGGCCGATGGTCTACACATGGCGTCGCATGTGGCGGCTCTGGCGATCTCGGCAGCAGCGTATGTGTATGCCCGCCGGAATGCCCACGACGGGCGTTTCAGTTTCGGCACGGGTAAGGTCAACGCTCTCGCGGGCTACACTGGGGCGGTGTTGCTGGCACTTTTCGCCCTCGTCATGGCCGGTGAGAGTGTTGCGCGGCTGCTTCAACCTGTCGCCATTGCCTTCGATCAGGCCATCCTGGTTGCGGTGGCCGGTCTCCTCGTTAACGCGGTCAGTGTCCTTATTCTCGGGGGCTATGGACACAGCCACGGTGATCACGACCATGACGAGGGACACAGCCCGTTGACGGCGGCGCACGACGACGACGGACACCCGCACGACGGTGACCACAACCTTCATTCAGCTTATCTGCACGTGCTTGCCGATGCCCTTACGTCGGTGCTGGCCATCGGCGCTCTGCTGACCGGCAAATACTTCGGGCTGGGGTGGATGGATCCTGCCATGGGGATCGTAGGAGCCATGCTGGTCGCCCGGTGGTCACTGGGACTGGTGCGTGACACGAGTCGAGTGCTGTTGGACCATCAGGCACCGGCTGCGATGCGGGAGGCAATCCGGGATGCTGTCGAGGGCACCGCTTGCACCGATCGCGTGGTGGACCTCCACGTCTGGGCCATCGGTCCCGAACTCTACGCGGCGGCACTGTCAGTCGTAAGCGATACACCGATGCCCCCCGAGCAATACCAACGCAGGCTGCTGCAGATCGGCGTGGCGCATGCAACGATCGAGGTCCACCAATGCCCTCACGATGTCTGAGGGCCCCTGCACAGATCCCTCCGCCCGACGAGTGCCATGGCTGACTGTGCCTGACACTATGACAATGCTTCCTCAAGGAACATCGACACGATCCCGACTGCAGGCTGTTGGATCGAAGAGGGATTGTCACGTTCATTCACAGGCGGTCTGCTGCATGTCACCGGTGGGCGTGGTTCCTGGCATGCCCCTCACCTCAAGCGCGGGAATCCCTCATGTCTCTCGAACTGATCGATCCGCAGACGCATCGGCAACTGTTTCTCGACGACTACGCCATTGAATCGACGGACGGCGTACGGCGCGTGCTGCATCATCCGCAGCTGTGTGGTCCACTGATTCGTGGTGGCTGCCAGAGCCGCACGACACCGTTGTGGAATCCGGAGAAGGGCCTGTGGGAGTGGTGGTTCATGGGCGGGGACAGGCACTACGCGGTCTCTGCAGACGGAGAGAACTGGCAGGTCAGCGGCAGCACACCCGTAG
>JAQCJA010000535.1 GCA_027593305.1 bacterium | reverse complement strand
CCGTGCTGGCGGAACTGGAAGATCACCTGGTGGCCTCCGCCGTACTCGCCAGCAACACATCCTGTCTCGACATCGATGCCCTGGCCCGTGCGACCCGCCGGCCACAGAGAGTCCTCGGACTGCACTTCTTCAACCCGCCGCCGATGATGGCGCTGATCGAGGTCGTACCGGCGGTGGCCACAGACCAGGCGGTTGTTGCCGCCGTATGTGCCTTTGCACAAAGCCTTGGCAAGACGCCGATCACCGTCGCCAACAGGCCCGGCTTCATCGTCAATCGGCTGCTGTTCGCCATGATCGCCGAGGCCGTGCGGATCATCGATGAGGGTTGGACGGGCGCGGCGGACGTGGATCGGGCTCTGTGTCTTGGTGCCAGCCATCCCATCGGGCCCCTGGCGCTGGCCGATTTCATCGGTCTGGACGTGACCCTCGACATCCTGAATTCGCTGACCATCGGGTTGGGCCCGCACTACGAACCTGCCGCGGCGCTGCGGGATCTGGTGGCTGGCGGCCATCTGGGGCGCAAGACGGGGCGCGGCTTCTTCCCGTACGGATGACCTTGATCCTGCTGAGTCGTAGCGGGTGGCGCCCCTGGCTGGCTCTCATCTTCGCCGTGGGTCTCCATGCCGGCTGTGCGGGTATGACACCGGCACCCCGCTACACAAGTGCCCCCGAAAGTGGGGGCGAGGGTCTGTCGACCGAACTGCGGACGCGCCACCGGGCCCTGCGCGACGGCGACTCGAGCCGTCTGCTGCGGGTAGTGGGTGGCTATGTGGGGGTGCCGTACAAATGGGGTGGCACGACGCGGCAGGGCATGGACTGTTCCGCCTTGACCCGCGCCGTCTATCGTGAGGCCTACGGCGTCGAGCTGCCGCGTACGTCGCGGCAGATGTACCGCCTTGGGAAGGCGGTGACGGCACCCGGGCAGTTGCAGGCGGGTGATCTGGTGTTTTTCCGCATCGACACCTCCGGCCCGGGGATCTCACACGTGGGGATCTACGTGGGTGACGGTCAATTCGCCCACGCCAGTGCCAGTCGTGGAGGCGTCATCGATCCGCTCAGTTCGCCGTACTTCGACAAACGCTACGCCGGCGCCCGCCGGGTCCTGCCGTGAGCGCATCACCGGGGCGGCGGCTGGTACTGCTGGTGGCGGCGGGGATGTTGCAGTTGGCCGCATGGGCATGGATCCGCAGTCTCGGGGATCTGTCCCTGCACATGGACGGGCTCTGGCTGGCCCTGGTGCCGATGCTCGTCGGCTATGGACTGGCCGCCTGGCTGCTGCTGGCAGAGGGTGGCACCATCCCCTATGCGCTGCGCATCATCTGTGCTGTCGCCGTTTGCAGTCGGCTGCTGCTGCTCGATACCGCACCATCGCTGTCAGATGACATCTACCGCTATGTGTGGGATGCACGCGTGCAGGCTGCGGGCCTCAATCCCTACGCCCAGGCGCCGGAGGACGAAGCGCTCATCGGCCTGCGTACCGAGGACTGGTCGAAGATCAACCATCGGGAACTGGTCACGGTCTACCCGCCCGTAGCACAATGGTTCTTTCTTGCCGCACAGCGGCTCGTGCCGGGTGTGACGGGGATGAAGGGGGCGCTTGTACTGTGTGATTTGCTGCTGTTCTTCGTTCTCTGGCGCTGGCTCCTGGCCCGGGGTCAGGACGGCCGACGACTGCTCCTCTACGCCTGGCATCCATTGCCCGTCCTGGAGATCGCCGGCAATGGCCATGTGGACATTCTCGGCGTCCTCGGACTCTGTGTCGCCCTGCTGTGGTTGCATCAGGGACGGCACCACGCGGCAACCTGGGCCCTGTCTGCGGCCGTGCTCAGCAAACTGATTCCCATTCTCTGCGCCGCTGCGTTCTGGCAGCATCTTGGCGCTACGCACAGTCGAGGCTGGCAACGGGCTCTCGATCCCCGGCCGCGACGGGTGTTGCTGTGGATCCCGGTGCTGGTGCTGGCAGCCTATCTGCCCTTTGCCGATGCCGGCGCCCCCATGTGGACCGGCCTGTCTGCCTACGCCAGCAAGTGGCGCTTCAATGACAGCGTTTTCGGGCTGGTCTACTCACTGATCAGCGACCCGAAACCGGGTTGGGAGTGGGATGATGGGGCCCTGCGCAGCGCCCGCTGGCTGTGTCTGGCTGCGGTTGCGGTGGTCATGACAGCGCTGGCCCTGCGACGCAATGCCGACCCGGCCGCCATGTGTGCCACCGTACTGGGCACGCAGTTGTTGCTGGCACCGACTGTACACCCGTGGTATCTGCTGTGGGTCCTGCCCTTTACGGTGCTGCACGCGTCGGCGGCGTGGGTGGCGTTCAGCTGGCTCGTGCTGCTGGCCTATCATGTACTGGGCGACTTCCGCAGCACCGGCGTGTGGCACGAATCCTGGTGGATCCGCGGTCTGGAATACCTGCCCGTGTACCTGCTGCTGGCCGGGGCGCCTTTGTGGCGTCGCCGGCGATCAGGCCGATGGAACAGCAGGGCGGCTGCGGCGTCTGCACAGTAGTCCTGGCGTCGTGTGATGGATCGGCATGAAGTTGTTGCCGTGCATGCCTATATTGCAGACCTGCCTCGGTGCGACTCCCCCAAACCTGGTATCGGCCGCCTTGACGTTCCCTGTCCGTATTCTCGCACTGCTGGGTTGCTGCGCCCTCGTGGCTGAGGCTGGCTGCAGTTCCGTATCGCGCCAGACAACAAGTCCTGCCTCACCATGGTGGGCCGATGGCGACCATCCAGCGGCGTCAGACTCTGTACGTGTCACGACGACCCGCACCCTCATGGACACCGGCTCCGCAGATGGAGTCGACCCGGATGCGGACGCGGTTCAACCTGCCGATCCCGCCGTGCCTCCTGTGGCAGACAGCATGGCCGTGCGCTTGTCTGCGGCAGCACTGGCAGCCCGACGTACAGCCTATGCCGCGCGTACGGACGCCGAACGTGATCGAGTTCGGCGGGTGAATGAGTATGCCATCTGGTGCGTGGAGCGCGGCATGTGGGACGAGGCTCGCATCCATCTGGAGCAGGCGGCACTGCGCGACAGCCTGGCCGCCAGCCTGCACAACAACCTGGGGATCGTCTATGAGCGTCTGGGTCAGCGTGACGACGCCCGGATCCACTACCAGACAGCTGCCGACCTCAATCCCGGGCGACCTCTGTACCGGGTCAACCTGAAGCGCCTGCGGGCGGCTCTCGAAGCACCGCCAGCCGTTTTGCCAGATAGTCTGGCCGCTGAAGAACTGTTGCTGCCACCATCACGGGGCGAGCATCGCCCGGATGTCGGTGCCATCCCCGAAGAGAACAGAAGGTGAGGCCGGCTGTGAGCTCCCCTGATATGATGGCCCGCAGGACGTCGAGCCGTCTCGCCGTCACGATGGTCCTCGCTGTAGTGGCTGTCATGAGCGGTATGGCACCGTTGCCGGCGACGGCGCAGGACATCGTCTCGTCACAGTTGCGCCAGGGCTTCGGCATGAACAAGGTGCGCTACAAGGACTTCGACTGGCATTTCGTTGAATCCGAGCATCTGTTGCTGCACTATGAGCCCGAGTTCGCCGAACTGGCCGATCGTGCCCTTGA
>JAQCJA010000534.1 GCA_027593305.1 bacterium | reverse complement strand
ATGAGATTGCCGAGGGTCTGATCAAGAAGACGGGGGACGCCCGCTTCACCTATGACGTCTACCGCCGTTTCGTGCAGATGTACGGCGATGTTGTCATGGGCCTGCGTCCCGAGGGCAAGGAGCACGATCCATTTGAGGTCCTGCTGGAGAGCAAGAAGAAAAAGCGTGGTGTCGAGCTGGACAATCAACTCACGGCCGATGATCTGAAGGAGTTGGTCGCCGAATTCAAGGCGGTCATCAAGAAGCGTCTCAAGCGCGACTTTCCCGAGAGTCCGGAAGAACAGTTGTGGGGTTCCGTCGGCGCCGTCTTCGGGTCCTGGCAGGGCGCCCGGGCGATCCGCTACCGTGAGCTTGAGGGCATCCCGCACAATTGGGGTACGGCGGTCAACGTCCAGTCCATGGTCTACGGCAATATGGGCGACAACTGTGCCACCGGCGTGGCCTTCACGCGGAATCCCTCGACGGGCGAGAACAAGCTCTACGGTGAGTTCCTCATCAATGCCCAGGGTGAGGATGTTGTTGCCGGCATACGAACCCCCGAACCAGTGCTCAAGCTCAAGAAGCTGATGCCCAAGGCCTACAAGGAGTTCGAGGCGGTCTGCGCCAAACTCGAAAGGCACTTCAAGGACATGCAGGACCTGGAGTTCACCATCCAGAACGGCCATCTGTGGATGCTGCAGACCCGGCGTGGCAAGCGTACCGCCGCAGCGGCGGTCAAGATCGCCGTGGACATGGCTCGCGAGAGGCTGATCGGGCAGAAGGAAGCGCTGATGCGCGTCAAGCCCGCCGATCTCGACCAGCTGCTGCACCCCTCCTTCGACCCGGCAGCGCACCGCGAGGTCATCGCCTCGGGTCTGCCCGCCTCCCCCGGCGCGGCAACGGGGCAGGTCGTATTCAACGCCGAGGAGGCCGAAGAACGAGCCGCCAAGGGCGAGCAGACCATCCTTGTTCGTCTGGAGACATCCCCCGAAGACATTGGCGGCATGCACGCGGCTCAGGGCATCCTGACGGCTCGCGGCGGTATGACGTCGCATGCGGCCGTCGTCGCCCGTGGTATGGGCAAGTGCTGTGTAGCCGGTTGTGGCGCCCTGGTGATCGATTACGCCAATGACCAGTTCACTGCCGGCAAGACGACGGTGAAGAAGGGCGATTGGATCTCCATCGATGGTTCCTCTGGCGAAGTCATGCTTGGCCAGGTACCGACAAAGGAAACGGCTCTGTCCAGGGACTTTGCCGAGCTCATGAAGTGGGCGGATCGGGAGCGCCGCCTCAAGGTGCGCACCAACGCCGACACGCCACACGATGCTCAGGTGGCACGCAAGTTCGGTGCCGAGGGTATCGGCCTCTGTCGCACGGAACACATGTTCTTTGAGGGCGATCGAATCAATGCCGTTCGCGAGATGATTCTCGCTGACGACGAAGCGGGTCGACGCAAGGCGCTGGCCAAGCTGAAGCCCATGCAACGCCGGGACTTTGAAGGAATTTTCAAGGCCATGAACGGCCTGCCCGTCACCATCCGCCTGCTGGACCCGCCGCTGCACGAGTTTCTGCCGCATGAGCCCGCGCAACAGCGCGAGATGGCCGAAACATTGGGCGTCCCTCTGGCGCAGGTCACGGCGAAGGTCGATTCGCTGCACGAATTCAACCCCATGCTCGGCCATCGTGGTTGTCGCCTGGGCATCACCTATCCCGAGATCTACGAGATGCAGGTGGAGGCCATCATCGAGGCCGCCCTCAACGCCAGGAAGCGCAAGATCAACGCCTTGCCTGAGATCATGATTCCTCTGGTGGGCACTGTGCAGGAACTGGCCGTGCTCAAGGCCATGACGAATCGAATCGCTGCCGAGGTCATGAAGAAGAAGGGTGCCAAAGTCAGTTACATGGTAGGGACCATGATCGAGATCCCGCGCGCCGCGCTGCTGGCCGACAAGATCGCCGAAGAGGCTGAGTTCTTCAGCTTCGGCACCAACGATCTGACGCAGTTGACCTTTGGCTACAGCCGCGACGATGCCGGGAAATTCCTGCCCGTCTATATCGACAAGGGTATTCTGCCCGGCGATCCCTTCCAGTCTCTGGATACGGAGGGCACCGGACAGTTGCTCGACATCGGCACAAAGCGAGGCCGCATGACCCGCAAGACGCTGAAAGTGGGTATCTGTGGCGAGCACGGCGGCGATCCCGCGTCCGTCACATTTTGCCACAGCATCGGACTCGACTACGTTTCCTGTTCGCCCTTCCGTGTTCCGATTGCGCGCCTGGCTGCGGCCCAGGCGGCCCTGGCCTGAAGGGAACCGACCATTCGCCTCTCCTCTTCACTCGCTGTGGCTTCATGACACCGACGACCGAAGCGGCTCCAGGAGCCACGACGAAGGACCCCGTGGAAAGACGCTCAAGTCTTAGGCCAGCGATCATCGCTGTGGCCAACCAGAAGGGCGGCGTCGGCAAGACAACTACGGCCGTGAATCTGGCTGCGTGCCTGGCCGTCGCCGAGAAACGTACCCTTCTCGTCGACATGGACCCGCAGGCAAACGCTACCAGTGGATGCGGCATTCAGGCAGGTGAGGTCGAGGGGGGCAATATCTATCACGCCCTTCTCGGCCACCTCCCGATCCATGATGTCGTCTATGACACGAAGATCCCTCATCTGTCTCTGGTACCATCACACATAAACCTTACGGGCGCCGAGGTTGAGATGGTCAATCTCATCGCCCGCGAACAGAAGCTGCAGAATATCCTCAGCGACGTCAGCGATGGCTACGAGTACGTCATCCTTGACTGCCCGCCTTCCCTTGGCCTGCTGACTCTGAATGCGCTGACGGCTGCCGATTCGGTCCTCATTCCGATCCAGTGTGAGTACTATGCCCTGGAGGGACTGGGAAAACTGCTCAATACGATTCGCCTCATACAACGGCACCTGAACAAGAAACTGCAGATTGCCGGTGTACTGCTGACGATGTACGACGGACGCCTGAACCTGTCGCGGCAGGTTGCCGACGAGGTCCGCTCCTACTTCGGCAACAAGGTGTACAAGACCGCCATCACCCGCAACGTGCGCCTTGCCGAGGCCCCCGGGCACGGACAGCCCATCGTTCTCTACGACATCGTCTCTCCCGGAGCCCAGAATTACATGAGTCTTGCTGGTGAGATCATCAAGCATGGCTAAGCGTGGCCGCGAGGTCCTTGGTAGAGGTATACACGCCCTCATCGCCGATTATCCCCAGGGCGCGGAAGAATCAGGGACGCAGCTTCTCGAGATCCGTATCACCGACATCGAGCCCAATCCCTATCAACCGCGCCGCGAGTTCGATGAGGATGCCCTGGCGGATCTGGAGGCGTCGATCCGTGAGAAGGGCATTCTGCAGCCTGTGGTCCTCAATCGAACGTCCCCGACTTCATACCATCTGATTGCCGGTGAGCGACGCTGGCGGGCGGCGCAGCGCGCAGGCCTGGAGATGGTTCCCGCGGTCATCCACGAAATCGATTCGCCACAGGAATTGATGGAACTGGCGCTGATCGAGAACATTCAGCGCGAAAACCTGAATCCGATTGAAGAGGCGGAGGGCTACCAGGCCCTGATGAACC
>JAQCJA010000533.1 GCA_027593305.1 bacterium | reverse complement strand
CACGTACGAAACCATCCCTGGGCGCGGCGGCCGGTGCCGGTTCACCACGCTTGTCGCCACGCCGGGCTGGAGTTTTCTGCGTCTCTTGGGGGGCGCCGTCAGTGGAGTACACCAGGGTCGAGTTGCTCTGGGGTCTGGCCTTCATGTGCGCCGGCCGAAATAGAGCCTTGCCGCCGTACCACCCAGAATCCAGCGACGATCTTCGGCGGTGAAGAAGTCGATCATCTCGGCCATGATGAGATACTCGTAGTAGTTGGCCCACAGCAGGCGTTGTGGACCGAAGGCGTCGTAGACGCGGCGCAGGTAGGGCCACATGTCACGGAAGGGCGCCGACTGCCTGGACGGATTGTGCAGCGACGTGCGCACGTAGACGTTGGGCCATCGGGCCAGAGCGACAATGGCGTCGATCCCCTCCGCATCCGGTCGCAGGATGTCGATCATGGCGAAATGATCAATGACAATGTTGACGCCGGGGTGGCGCTCGGCCATGAGGCCCAGATGTGGCAACTGCTCGGGGGCCATGAAGAAATTGAACGTCGCCCCCAGATCGGCGGCGGCTCGCCAGAGCGGGTCACACACGGGATCGTCCAGCCAGCGTTCGCCGCGGTCGTAGATCGGACTCAGGCGCAGCCCTGCCAGCCGACCCTCGGTGACAAGCTGGCGCAGGCGCTCAGCGTTCCTCTCACCATCCTGTGGCGAAAACAGTCGGTGACCGACGAGCAGGCCGATGGCAGCGAAGCGATCCGGCCAGGTGCGCACGCAGTATGTGGGGTAGTCGTTGTTGCGGCCGTAGTAGCAGACGTGACTGATGACGGTACGGTCGATGTTGTACTCGAGCATACGTGCGATCAGTGTTTCTGCGGTCTGTTCGCAGTCCGGCTCGCTTTTCGGGCACACCGACACCGCCGGATCGATAACGAAACGCGGGTCGTGCAGGGTCCACGCATGCTCCGAGGCGTTGATGATGAGGGTTTCACTCATGGTGTGGGGACCTTCCAGGAGTAGACGTGCGAACCGCTGCCGAAGTAGATGCGACCATGCAGCAGATCGCCGCCGGGGCCGATGGGCACGGGCGACCCGGCGACCAGATCGAGCCGGAAGCGGGGCTCGGCAACGTTGCCATCGTCGTGGATCCGGACGATGCCACGCTCAAACAGCGCGAAGGTCTCTGCCGCAGGTCCGTCGACGAAGATCCGCGGGCCCTGCTGGCCGTTGGTGCGCCCCAGTCGTTCGGTGACGTCCTCGTCCTGCACGAGGGTGCGTGCTGCCGGATCAAAGACAAAGAAACGGTGCCCGTCGGCAAAGCCGAGGACCAGGCCATCGGGGCCTGCATGCAGGTCGTGGTAGGACTCGACGCCGGGCAGCACCGGCGCGCGCCAGATGACAAGGCCTGTGGGCATGTCGATGATGTACATCTGGGCGAGTGTCGCCTTCTGTTCGCCCCCGGTGCCCGGAGCCACGGTGGTCCCTACCAGCACGGTGCCATCCGGCAATTCCAGCAGGCTCATCGGCGACTGCTCCGGCACAAGATCGGTGTCGTGCCGCAGCAATCCCGTGTCGGTCTGCCGATCCCAGATCAACAGGCCCCCACCGGTATAGCCATAGTCAGGTGTACCGCCGAGCAGCACATAACGCCCGTCGGCTGTTACGAGCAGACAGTGGGGCCGGTTGATCGTCGGCTTTGTGTCCGTCCACCAACGCGGGTTCTGCGCGGCGCCGCCGGCTCTTGTTGTGGGTTCCCAGACTCGCGCCGGATCCCACTCCAGCAGGAAACCACCGGTATACCCACCGATGAAGAAGCGGTCCTCGTGGGCCCGTACCGTGTTCCACTGATTGAAGCTGGCGCGATTCGTCCAGTCATCGGCGACGGGATCATAGCGGAAGTAGCGCATGGGGAAGGCTGTGCCGCCGCAGATCGTGCCATCGGAGGCGGTCGCCAGGCCCATCATGTGGGCCCCTTCGCTGGTGTAGTCGAAACTCAGTTCGTGTCGCCGACCTGCGGCATCGTCGACGACGAGGCGCTTTTCCACCGTGTCACACTCGAGCAGACGGGCGCCATCAGGAAAGTTCCGGTGAAACAGGCTCTGACTGTCGGTGATGATCGGTTTGGGCCGTCGCGAGTCGTGGCGGCCCACCTTCTCGGCTTGCCCCTTGTAGAGCCGCAGCCAGGTATCGCCATCTTCGCCACCTGCCAGCGGCAGACCATAGACGGCGCCATCCTCATCGCGGTAGACGTAGGCTGTTCCCTGACAGCGCTCCGCTTCCGGCAGCAGCGGCGTCGCCTGACCTGAGGCGGGCTCCAGGGCCACGATCTGACTGGCCGTGTTGCCCACGGCAAAGTAGAGCCAGCCCGTATCATCGGTGGCGACAAACCGCTGGTACTGACGCCAGTTCTGCGCGTACACGGAGCCGTAGTCACGAAACTTTTTCGTCGCCGGGTCGTAGCAGGCCACCGCCGAGTCCGGGTACGTCACCGACCAGATGCGCCCGGCATCGTCTTCCGTCATACCCATCGTCATCTGCGGCACGGTTTCGGCGCAAAAAGTGAAGGCCCCCGCGGCGGGATCATACTCGCAGAAGTGGTTGTTGAAGTGGGTGTAGAATCGATTCCGGCTCGACAGAATGGCAGAGAAAGGGCAGTCACGGCCGGGAGGAAACGGCATGTCCACCTGACGGCTGGCCCCCGTCTGCGCATCGATCTCAAGCAGAGCGTAGCCGCCGCGGTGGTCGAACAACCACAACAGGATGATGTTGCGCCCATTGCCGTCGTGTGTGGCCACGGTGCCCCGATGATTGCTGACCGGTGTTGCCACGCCATGATGCATGAAACCATTGCCCAGATCATCCTGCGCCATCTGTTACACCTTTCTTGCTGTATCGCGCACGACGTCGCCGTCGCACACGCGCGCCCAAAGCTGGGCCCACTCCTTGGTGCCGTCATCACCCCATGGCGGCTCCACGTACATGCCATCCGACCACCCCGGGCCCGAGGCCGCGTCGTAGTCGTGGGGACCCATGGCCCCCATATGGACTCTTGTACCATCGGGGAAGACCAGCGTATTGATGATGCGGGGCCGAGGCGGTGTATACAACTGCGCCGCCGGCATTGCCTTCAGGCTCGACTCGGGCACGCGCAACCGGTCGACGGCCGCTGCATCGATCTCTACACCGAGACCGGGTCCCTGTGGCACCGACTGGTAGCCACCGATGACCTCGATGGGGGTCTGCAGCAGTGGCTCGGTGTACAGGTTGACGCAACTGATCGTCGGCCACGTGGCATGACTCAGCACGGCACCCAGATGGGCGGCCCACGTCGTTGTCAGGCCATTGCCCACCAGTTGCAGCCAGAAGGGCAGTCCCGATTCAGCGGCGAGTGTGCCCTGGCCGACCACCTGCGCGGCGCCGCCATTGATGACGAAACCATCACACACCTCTTCGCGCACGGCGGTGATGAAGGGCGGGCTGCCGAAGTGCATCGCCAGCGGTCGCGGCACGACCCGACGGATCTGCCGGTTGCCCAGGATGTCGGTCTGCGGAATCGGCGTCTCGAACATGGCGACGCGTTCGTCCCCCGCCAGCCGTGTCAGCACGGGCACGGCTGTCGCC
>JAQCJA010000532.1 GCA_027593305.1 bacterium | reverse complement strand
ATCAGCGTATCACCATCACGACCCACACTTGCCGAATCGAGCAGGACACGGGCGCTGAAGTGGATGTGTCCCGCCTGCTCTGGCGTCATGCCACGAGAGATCATGATCTGATTGGTTATCTCCCGAGTGGGCCAGCCCGTATCAGTGCGCACACGGGATGTATACAGTCCGGGCCACAGGTGTCGGCCATGCGGATTGTTCTGCGCCCACCAGCCGAGCAGTACGGGAAAGCTTTGCGGCACCTGCGAGATCGGCCAGTACAGTTGCGGCGACATGTAGTCCACCCAGCCCTCCACAAGCCAGCGGCGGGCGTCGGCAAAGAGCACGCCGTGCTGGTCCAGTCCGGCTTCGATCGAAGGGGGACTGTGGGGGCGCCAGATGCCAAAGGGACTGATTCCCAGGGGAATCGGCCGCGACAACTGCCGCAAGCGGTCATGCAGAGCGTGGACAAAACGGTCGACGTTGTCCCGCCGCCAGTCATCCCGGGACAAGGCGCCGCCCGTCTGCCGGTACGACTGCCAGCTGCTGTCATCGGGAAAATCGGCGCCACCATTGTACGACGGATACGGATAGAAGTAATCGTCCATATGCACGCCATCGATGTCGTAGCGGGAGGCGACATCAAGAATGACTGACAAGGTGAATTCGCGCACTTCCGGCTCACCAGGATCGAGCCAGAGGAAATCACCCGTGCCGAGGCTGCGCACGAGGTCGGGACGCTGGCGGGCAATCGAGGAGGCCGCCAACGGACCACGCTGTTTCGGGTGTTTGGCGCGATACGGGTTGAACCACGCGTGCAGCTCGAGACCCCTGGCGTGCGCGGCCTCGATCCAGAACTGCAGCGGATCATACAGAGGTTCCGGTGCCCGGCCCTGCTCACCCGTCAGGAAGTAGGACCAGGGCTCAAGCGCTGAAGGATAGAACGCGTCACACTGGGGACGGACCTGCAGCACGATCGCATTGAGCCCGAGTGCGGCACTGCGATCAAGAATGGACAGGGCCTCGACTCGCTGACTGTCAGGTGGCAGGTCGGGTCGAGATGGCCAGTCGATGTTGTCCACTGTGGCAACCCACACGGCCCGAAACTCGCGGTCCGGTGAGGGGACGCCATCGCGACGGCCGATGGCAGCAGCAGCTGGATCCGCACCCCGGCCGTCGCCCACACCTCGGGGTGCGCAGCCGAGGAGTGTGAGGCAGGCTGCCAGAGCGGCGACGATCCCCGGTGACCGACTACTCATCCATCGATCAGCGTTCGATTGATGAACTCGGTGATATCCTCGATTTTCTCCAACTCAGTGAACAGCAGGCTCTGGGACACCCGGTAGGCCAGGTCGCGGAAGGCCTCATCACCCTGGAATACGGGCAGGCGTCCGGCAACCTGGGCCAGCAACAGACAGCCGAAGTCACGCACGGCGCACTTTTCGACTTCCGCCGCCTTCGCATACTCAACGATGCGGAAGTATGCCATCCAGAAGACGTTGATCGCCTCGAGATAGGCTGCCTTCTGCGGATGGTTGAGCATCGCCTTGAGGCAGAGGTCGGCGGCGTAGAACGCCAGGTCGAAGGAGGGTTGCCCGAAGTGGGCGGCGGCGAAGTCGACGAGGTAGATCTGGCCGCTGTTGATGTGGATGTTCCGCGGCCGGAGGTCGCCCAGTACCAGACAACGTCCCGGCTTGAGCAGTTCCTTGGCCTGATGTTCGACTGCTTTCTGTATCTCGGGATAGGCGGCGGCGGCGTGCATATAGAGCGGCTCGATGCGCAACTGTTCAAAGGCCTTGAGATCCTTGAACAGCGTCTTCACTTCACGACCGTTATGCGTCTGGTTGTGCACGGACGCCAGCAGTTCTCCCGCCTGGGCGGCGATCTGCAGATCAATGCGTCCCATGGCCAACTCATCCTCCCAGAGCACGGCATCCCTTGCCGGGGCAGAAGTGACGAGGATAAAGTCGGAGCGATCCTCCAGCCGTGCCTCAGGAATCAAATCGGGGGGCAGGAAGTTGGCCAGCACGTCGATACAGTTCTTCTCGGCAAAGATCCGCTTGCGATCGATCCAGAAGCGTTCCTTGATCTGCGCTTTCGAGTGCGCCTGCTTGACGACCAGACGCTGCTGGGCGGTGGTGGCGATATAGATCTGGTTCTTGATACCGTCACCGATCTGGCGCATGTCGAGGACCACCTCGTGCTGACCGATGATCTTCTTGCGTCGCAGATAGCCGACGAGTGTGTTCTTATTGAGGTTCATTGTTGTCCGTTGCAGGGGGATGTGGGAGGGGAGGACGGGCAGCGACCATATCGTCCACCTGGCGTTCCGCGTGATAGGAACTGCGTACCATGGGGCCGGATTCTACGTGGCCGAAACCAAGAGCAAGGGCGAAATCGCGCAACTCGACGAATTCATCTGGGTGGACGAAACGATCCACCTGTACGTGCTGTGCCGAGGGGGACAGGTACTGTCCCAGGGTGAGAATGCGGCAGCCGACCCCGGCCAGATCCCGTATGGACTGCTCCGTCTCCTGCCGCGTTTCACCGGCGCCGAGCATCATGCCTGATTTGGTCGGCGCCTGGCTGATCTGACGGGCACGGTCCAGCAGTTCGAGGGAGCGTCCGTAGCGCGCCTGGGGTCGCATGATGCGATACAGACGGGGTACGGTCTCGAGATTGTGGTTGAGGATTTCTGGTTCCGCTGCCAGCACGTGTTCGAGGGCATCCCGGTTGCCCTGAAAATCCGGGATGAGTACCTCTACGGAGGTGTTCTCACAGCGGGCATGAATGGCACGGATCGTCCGGGCGAAAATACCAGCGCCGCCATCGGGTAGCTCGTCCCGATTGACGGAGGTAATGACAGCATGTCGCAGGTTGAGCCTGGCGATGGCCTCAGCGACACGCTCGGGCTCGCCCTCGTCCAGCCATGTGGGACGGCCTGTCTTGATGGCACAGAAGCCGCAGCTCCGTGTGCACACGTCGCCGAGGATCATGAAAGTTGCCGTGCCACCCGCCCAGCATTCGCCGATGTTCGGGCAGTGCGCGCTCTCACACACTGTGTTCAACTCAAGACCCTTGACGAGCCGTTTGAGTTCGAGATACCCCGGACTGCCCGGCGCTCTGGCCTTCAGCCATCGAGGCAGGCGTCGGATCACGGTGGAATCAGTCATAAATTAAAGAAGAACAATGAGTTAACAGTTCGTGCTTGAGTCCGGCAATCATCGTATGAATATAGGTGCCGCTGCAGGCTTATCCAACTTGCCCGGAGAAAATCCCATAACTGCTTATAATCGCACGATTTAGGGCTTCACAAGTTGTCGCAAAAAAGAGACGGGAGTCCGCTTGCACAGGCGGGCCCCCGTCTGGGAACAGATCAGCCCCGTCAGCGAACAGATTAGCCCCGTCAGGGAACAGATTAGGCGGATGCAGGGACGGGTCTATGGTTCTTCACCTTCCACATCAACAGCCTCGGTAGTGCCAGCGGCAGCGATCGGCTGACTTGGCTCGCCGATCTCACCCCGCTGGAACCAGCCCTGATACACGGTTTCGTCGTGCAGAATCTCACGCGACCGGAGGATCTGCGGATCGACCGTCACATCGTAGGCCGACGCCTGCACGACGCCGAAGGCC
>JAQCJA010000531.1 GCA_027593305.1 bacterium | reverse complement strand
TGGCAGCACGGCGCGCGGCGCGATTGTGCGTGTTCGTTGTCAGCATCACCTCCGCCAGGACGGGAGTTATCTCCACGTCATCCAGCGTGAAACCGCCCGTCTTTTCGGCGCGGCGGAACTGCGCTTCAAGCCATGCCTGCGCGCGGCGGGCATCGCTTGTGTGTGCCGCAGAAAACAACGGCTCCTCTTGCTCTGCGCGGTGGTTTTTGATAAGATTCAGCATTGTCAAGTCCTCTTCGTTTTCGAGCGGGTCGCCTGTCGGGGCGGCCCGTTCTTGTTTGCCGATCCGCCCGGCAAGTGCGTTGCACAGAAATGAGAAAAGGGCGCGGCGCTCTACGACCTGCCGGGGGACAGGGAGAGCGCCGCATGACGACGACAGGGGAGGAACCGCCGTCGTCACTGGGAAACCTTGCGGAATGTGTAAGCAGACCGGCCCGACCGGCCGCGTGCCTTGTGGCAACGCTCCACCGCGCCAGCGGCCAGCAGCTCCGACATGCGCCGCCAGATGTCCACGCCCAGCACGTCCGAAATCTGCTCAGCGGTCATGGGCTGGCGGTTGGTCAGAACCCGCAGGATGTCATTGTGCTGGCGGGCGCGGATTTCGGCAACGGACTCGGCTGCTTCATGGGAAGTGTCCACGTCGCTGCTGCGGGCGAGGGTGTGGGGGTCGAACGAAAGCTGGATCATTGTGCCCTCCGCACGTCATAAGTAACCGCGCCGATGCCCAGCGCCTCGTGTTCGTCGGGGGAACTGCGGTCGTTGTCCCCAGTGATCCAGAGGCCGAACCAGATGACGGCGGAAATGGCGATCACCAGCACGGTGACGCCGGCGACGATCAGCCAGTCCTCCCCGCTCATGCCGCCCTCACGAGGTCATCGACCGACACGCCGTCAACCAGAGCGGCGATCCGCTTGGCGACATGGTAGCTCGGAAACATCAGCCCGGCCTCCCATCGAGACACGGTTGGCTGAGAAACGCCGACCGCGTTGGCGAAGTCGGCTCGGGTCATGCCCAGGCGGGCGCGGATTTGTGCAATGCTCATGGAGCCTATATGCGCCTGCGGGTGCGACGGCGCAAGAAAAAAATACGGCGGCGTATTTTGTGCTTGCAATGCGCTTTGCGCGGGCGCACATTCCAATCAGAGACAACGGGCTGAGGCCCAAGGGAGAGACCAGATGGAATACCAGATCGAGGGTTCGGTTGAGGGCGCGACCGCAGAGAGCGTTTACATCACGACCCTGGACGGAGATGAAGTCGGCACCTACCGCGCCTGCGACTTCACCGACGCGCTCATCGACCAGCTGGAGGCCAAGCATGGCCGCATCACTGCCGAGTTTCAGGGCGGCACGTTGGATGGGTTCGAGGCGTGCTGACACCCAGCAAGACCTCCCCGGCAACGGGGAGGCCCTCTGGATGCCACTGACAACGGCCCGCGACGGGCAACAGGGAGAAAATGATGGACGCAGAACGCAAGTTCCGGATGCAGGCCAAGATCGCCGGTTTGCTCGGCAACGATCCCATCCTGTGCGCCATCCACCAGCACGTCGCCCGCCTCAAGGCGGCAGACAGCGCCATCGGCTGGAACGTCGAGCGCGGCCAGCATCGTTTAGCGCGCGTGGCATACGGCGAGCGCGGCGTCAGCACGGTTACGCCGGTTGCTGGTCCCTTCCCTGCCGGGGCTTTCCTCGCGCACGTCGAGGGACTGTGATGATCGTCCTGTCCCTCTGCGACCGCACCGGGGCTATGGTTCAGCCGTGGGCCGAGGCCGGGTACAAGTGCATCTGCGTGGACATGCAGCACGAGGGCGTGTCTCAGGTCGGCAACGTGACCTTCATCGGGGCTGACGTGCGCGACTGGCTTCCGCCTCTCGGGCAGTACCGGATCGCCTTCGCGTTTCCGCCATGCACCCATCTTGCGGTTTCGGGTGCCCGGTGGTTCCGCGACAAGGGCCTGTCCAAGCTGGCACAGGCCATCGACATCGTGGACCGCTGCCGCCTGATTTGTGAGTGGACCAGCGCGCCTTACGCCATCGAGAACCCGGTCTCCACCCTCTCGACGTACTGGCGCAAGCCGGATCACGTGTTTGATCCTGCGGACTTCACCGGGTTTGAACTCTGCGACAACTACACCAAGAAAACCTGCCTCTGGACGGGCGGCGGCTTTGTCATGCCGCCCGCCAACCGTGCCCAGGGTTTGGGCGCGCCCGATGACCGCATCCACAAGGCACCTCCGTCGCCCGAGCGCGGGGACATTCGCAGCGCGACGCCTAAGGGCTTTGCGCGGGCCGTGTTCCACACCAACGAGCGGCAGGGCAGCGCCGCCTGACACCCAGCAAGCCCGCCCCGGCGACGGCGACGGGCCTCTGGATGCCAGAACCCAACCAGGAGTGAAACGAAATGAAGCCCGCTCGCACCACCGATACACCTGCCCTCCTCGTTGCCCTCGCAGAGGTCAACGGCAGGGCCACGGCCCACACTGCCAGCGTCGGGGACATCACCCGATGGGCCGATGAGGCAGAGGCCAAGCTGCAGGCCTTGGGCATTCGGAAAACCGACCGAGTCGGGGCGGTCTGTCGCCGCGAAAGCGGGGAGAAGATGCCCAGCGCCTACAGCGCCAGGTCGAGGGCGTCGAAGTGCAAACGCACTCAGATCACAATGCGCCGTCGAGCGACAGGCTGGTTCGTCACGTTCATGACCGCCGGCGAGTGCTGGCCGCAGGTTGCGCCGACAAACATGCTGGTCCTGTCGAGCCAGCAGGACGAGATCGCCGTGAACGCCACGCGGCACGCTTATCACGTCGCCGCATGACACCCACCCACAGAGGAGACTGACATGGACACCGGACTGACACACGCCGAGATCGCCCGTGAGGATGGGCACGCCACGCCGAGCGGCACCTACGTCCTCCACACCGAAATCCCGCGCTGGGCTTTCTACGACATTGAGGCCCACGTCGATTGGACGATGCGCGGCGACCGCCTGGTCATTGAAGGCATCGCCATCTGGGATCAGGTCGAAGCCGAGTTCCGCATTTTGGGCCAGGTGCAGGACGGCGCGCTCTACGGCCACCTGCTGGTTGAGGCGCTGCAGAATGAAGCCGACATCGTCGGAAACCGACCATGAAACACGTCATCGTGAACGCCGACCTGATTCTGAGCGCGGTTCTGCTCGCGCTGGTCATCCTGTACAACATTTGAGAGGAACAAAATGAACCACACACCGTTTCTGCTGCGTGATCGGGTCGAAGTCCTTGCCCGCGATCCTGACAGCAGCGCGTTCTGCTGGCGCGAGGGTTTTGTCGTCAGCCGAACGCTGGAGGCGGAACCGCGCTACAGCGTGCGCACCGCCTTCGGCATCATCGTTGACGCGCTGCACGACATCGTGCGGCCAACGCAGAACAGGGAGAAACTCGATGCAGACCAGTGAGATGATCAACGAGCTAGCCGCCTCGTTGGCGAAAGCCCAGGCGCTCGTCAAGGGTGCCATGAAGGACGCCACCAACCCTCATTTTCGCAGCAGCTACGCGGACCTGTCGAGCGTCTGGGATGCCTGCCGGGATGCGCTGACCACCAACGGCCTGTCGGTGGTCCAGGCCCCCGCTTCTGGCGATGATGGC
>JAQCJA010000530.1 GCA_027593305.1 bacterium | reverse complement strand
AGCCGCCGGTCCAACTGCAAGCGCCGTAGCGTGCCCAGCACGGCCGCAACATGGCCGTGCGGCAACGAGCGCAGGATCTCGAACAGCGCCTCGATCTGCTCGCTGGGCAGATGGGAGAGGTTGGCCAAGGTCCGATTCTTGACCTTGCCCCCGTCCCGGAAGCTCTCGCGCAGCAGAAACGCTGGCGCCGAGGTGCGATTGGGGATCTCTGCGATATACATGCCTGCATAATAACACGATATTGTCGACAAAACAAGCACAATATCGCATAAAGAATGCCATTTACATGACTACACTATGACACCCATAAAGGACCAAATCTCCAGTGAAACAACCACTTACACCAAAACCTCTGCTGGAACTTCGGGCTAACCGTGGTTCACCGCGTCTACCTTGGTTCACCGTCTCTGGGCACGCGGTCCTGATTTCTGCTCGTTCAAAGCCCAGTCGTAGTCGTTGTAGACAAGGCGCACACCGGGGTGCCGTCGCAGATGGGCAGCCGTCGCCACCGGCAGGTACGGGAGCAGGTAATCGATGAGCGTTGGATTCGCGGCGATCTTCGGCCGCTCCGCGGGAAACCAATCGACAAAATCCTGACCATACCATTCAAGAATTTTGGACAGATGCAGTTCGCCGTCAGGGCCGAGACGCACGTGTTTCGCATCGTTGGTGAAACGCACGACGGCTTGTTCCAGTTGCGCCTCCAGCGCTGCCCCGTCGTATGCCCGCCGCCCAAGGGAGGGGCAGCTGAAGGCTCCACAGTTGATGGCGAAGTGAATCCGGGGCTCCTGGTACACGGGTCGGATGATTTCATTCTCGATGTGGTTGAGCGTGAGGTCCTTGCCACCGGCTTGGAAGTCGCGTCGGTTGAAAAAGCCGCTGAGAATGCCGATGTCCTTGACGCTCTGCACAGGATAGGCCTCGACCACGCCCCAGAGAACGAACGCATTGTACGCATTCATCCAATAGGCCAGTCCGTGGGATCTGTCGGCGAACCTCTCCGGCCGATTGTGCGGACTGGTCCCGGCAAGGCTGTCGATATAGGCGGCCAGCGATTCCGGGTGTGCCTTGAGTGCGGCATAGTCCACCATCCCGGAGGAGTACACGTGGGTCCGCAGCACACCATCGAGAAGACTGTGGGAGAAGGGTTGTGCCGAAACTACCGTAGCCCCGGCGCACAACAGGAAAAGATGCAGCAGCAATGTTCTGGGCATACGTGCGTCACTTTCTCTTGACCGCTGGATCGCCGTCATGGGACCCGGCGGCGGCGACCGGCATGACCAGCTTGGGTTTGTGCTCCAGTGCGTCCAGGAAAGCGGTGATGGGCGTCGCGGCGCCGGCGTACCGATCCGCGTGGGTGCCACCATTCTCCAGCTTGAGCACACCGCGCGGGCAGACGGCGGCGCAGATCCCACAACCGACACAGGAGGAGCGTACGATGTTTTCGCCCTTCTCGGCGTAGGCGCGCACATCGATGCCCATTTCGCAGTAGGTCGAGCAGTTGCCACATGACATGCATTGCCCGCCATTGGTGGTAATGCGGAAGCGGCTGAAAAAGCGTTGCCACAAGCCCAGAATCGCCGCCTGCGGGCAACCGAAGCGACACCACACGCGATTGCCAAGCAGCGGGTAGAAACCGACGCCGACGACGCCCGAGAAAACCGCCCCGATGAAGAAGCCGTACCACTGGCGCAGAGGGCCCGACCAGCTGCCATAGAGATTGCCCGTCATCCTGTAATCGATCCACAGCGACGCCGTTACCACCAGGACGACGACGAGCACGGAGTGGATCATCCAGCGCTCGATCTGCCAGGCCCGTGTCGACTTGCTCGACAGTTGCCGGAAGGGATCACCGAGGGTTTCGGCGAGGCCCCCGCAGCCACAGACCCAGGAACAGTACCAGCGCTTGCCGAAGAAGTAGGTCAGGACCGGCGTCGCCACGACCAGAGCGACGGCAAAGCAGAGCAGGAAGATGCCAAAAGCCCCGGCATCGAGGAACTGACCCGCCGCCTTCTCCGGCCACAGGTAATCCTGCTTGAGGGGCCAGACGCCGTTGAATTCCATGTAGGGCTGGCGGAAGCGGACCAGCAGATTGGGCAGAAACCAGGCGAAGACCAGCTGGAAGAAGGCGACACTTGCCGTGCGGATCTGCTGGTAGCGGTTGTGTCGGTACTTCATGATCATACGCACGCCGAAAACGAAGATCGCGCCGGTGTAGAGCACACCATAGAGAAACCACTGCGACGCGGGATATCCCGTCATCAGGCGGGCAAGGGGGTCGACAACGCGGATCAGTCCCGTGGGCTCACCGCCGCTGACGGGTTGGCCAAGGTACTCCGGATACCAGTACAGCAGCACATACAGCCCCGTCATACCGATGCCGGCGACCCAGGCGGCGCTACCGCGAGCCAGCAGGCTGCTGAAGAAAACGCCGTTGTGTTTGATCCCGGCAACGCTGCGGCGGTGCTGCAGCCAGAAGGCAAGGATGGCGCCCACGACGAGCAGGCCCATCGAGGTGACCAATCCCAGCCAACTGCCGGCAAGGGCTCCCCCCGAGACCTGTGCCAACAGTGACAACAGGCCGAGGCCGACCATGGTCAGAGCGATTTTCTGCGCCCCCGAAAGTCCATCAGCATGGGCCGCCACCGGTGTCTTCGGCGCGCCGAAACCGACTCCCTCTTCGTCGAAATCGTAGTTGAGTGTATCTGCGGGCAGTGGCATCAGGCGACAGCCTTGCTGAACTGAGCCGTCGCGTGCGCCTCGAAGCGACGGAAGAACTCGGGGTCAAAGTTGGCCTCAGCCAGATGCTCGAGGACATACTCGAGGGGGCGTCGCTCTGCGATCCACGCCTCACAGACGCGATGGCGGAAGCGGACTCCCATGGTGTTGATACCGATGACACGATCCGCCAGGTAGACGACGCGGATGCTGTGCAGCCCATCGGGGTGTTCCCAGTACAGATTCTGCTCCTCGGGAATGCACAGGTTCACCTGCCCGTACGTGTGGTATTCGAGATCCAGGAACTTGGCGGAGTTGTACCAGATCCCCGGATCGTACGTCGCTTCAACTCCGGCCAGCCCCCGGGCGGCAATGCGCGCCTGCATCTTGCCCGTGTACCATACCTGCTGCAGCAGATTGCGGCCGTCGCCCTCGGTGACGATCTCGGCGCAGTCGCCGGCGGCGAATACGTCGGCTACGTTCGTTCGCAGACTCCAGTCCACGAGGATGCCACGGCCGGTGTCGATGGCCGTCTCCTTGACCAGTTGGATGTTGGGGCTGACGCCGGCGGTGAGGCCCACCAGCTGGCACTCGATCCGTTCGTCCTTGTCGGTGACGATGGCACCGACGCGACCGCTACCGTCGTCTTCGATCTCCTTGAGACCGGTTTCCAGTTTCAACAAAAAGCCGGCTTCGCGGATGAGGCGGTTGATGATCGCCGATTCCTGCGCAGGCAGCACGTTGTTCCAGTAGGAAGTCTCACGCACGAGGAAGGTGACGGGCACGCCGCAGCTGTGCAGCATTTCTGCCAGCTCGATGCCAATGAGGCCGCCACCGACGATCACCGCCTGCTTTGCGGGGATGACATTCTCGTGCAGTCGCTTCAGGTCGGGCAGA
>JAQCJA010000529.1 GCA_027593305.1 bacterium | reverse complement strand
AATCTGTATCTCGCCGATGGTGAGGATCCCGCCCAGAACGGCACGGATGCTGACCTGGTCGCCAATTACTTCTTCGCTTGGGATGCCGACAATCTCTACGCGGCTGCCGACAATATCGACAACCACTACGACATCATCCCGGCGCCGGATGGCGGCGATGCCAACTTCTGGCAGCGCGACACCTTCTGGATCACCATGGATCTCAGTGATGGTGCCGGTCCGAATAACTCCAATAGCATTGTCGATTGGCGTGTCAGCCCGCTGAACACCGGCGAAGCAGGTCACTCGATGCACATCAGCCATTTCGACGCCGGCACCGGTACGCAGGTCATCTACGGTGACGATCCCAGCTATTTCCTCGGCGCAACCGTCGCCGGTGGCCCCAGCGCCACGGGCTACCGGTTCGAGGCGAATGCACCCTGGGACCTGATCTTCCTGTTCCAGCCTGACTTGCGCAGCAATGTCGGCGCCGGTTTCGCCTTCCGTGGCCGTTTCATCATCCCGGATCCGGATGGTGACGACAGCTATGGTCAGACGTACTTCGGTGGTGACCAGAATGATCTGGGTACCAACGCCAAGTGGCCGCGTTTCGTGCTGACTGATGCCAATACGACAAATCAGACAGCCGTTGAAGCCACGACCTGGGGCGCAATCAAGTCCCTGTATCGGTAAACAAGCGCTCGGGCCCCGTCTGCTGAAGGGGGTCTGTTGCGGTTGTAGTTCCTGGTACCATGGTGATGGCGAGAGGCCCTGCAGGCGGTTTGCCTGCGGGTCCTCTTCCACACCGTCTTTCATCCATTCCGGGGTAGCGAATCGACCATGAGCGGCAACGGTACCGGCATCCTGATGCGGCACCCGAAATGGTGGTTGATCGGCGTATGCGCGTCGGTTGCCGTCCATCTGGTGGTGGTCGGTTCCTATATGAGTCTGGGCGAGCGCGTTCGTGAGGCCGTGCAGCGGATCACGTTTGAGCCACCACCACCACCGAGTGTCTTCATCAAGCCGCCACGGGCCTCGGTTCGCGTGCTTGAGTTCCGCAAGACTCCGGTGCCCCGTGGCAGTTACCTGCAGCAAAAGACGAAAGTTGCACAGACGCGGGTACAGCAGGTGCAGGCGATGGTCGCCATGCGCACCGACAATCTGTTGAACCAATTGGACGCATCCAAGATTGCGCCGCCTTCGCTGCGCCGCAGTGACCGCATGGGAGTTGGGGGAGGTGGGTCCACCGGAGGTGCTGCGCAGTTCGCCCTGGCTCTGCCGACTCTCAGTGACGTGGAGGTTCGCGGCGTGAAGGAGTCCACGGCGCAGGTCGATATGAACCTCGACATGCTTGCCATCAAGGACATGGATTCCGGGCAGTATCAGGCGATGGTGATCCAGGACCCTGACGATCGCCGCAAGATCAGCGGCTATATCCATCTGGCCCAGGCCTTCACGCAGAATCGCACGGTCGCTGGCAGCGGCGGGCACGAATCGGGCAACTCGGCGCAGTTGACGTCGCAGATCACGAAGTACGAGAACCTGGATTTCCTCATCAAGGCCCTCGATGAGTACACCGGGATCGAAGCCGACTACCTTGGCCCCATTCCACTCGATGATCCCCGCATCAATCAGGTGCCCTGGTTGATGTTGCCCGCCTGGTTCGGCGAAGTGCACTCGTCCAGTGAAAAAGAGATCGAGAGCCTCGGTCACTACCTGGCCAATGGCGGTTTCGCACTGACAACATCGGGGCCCAACGAGAAGCTGAAGGGACCCCAGTTTGATCGCCTGCGCGAGGCCTTGAGCACACAGGGGTTGTATGAGGGACAAGACTGGCGCTTCACATATCTGAAGCCCAGCCATCCGCTGTATCATTCCTACTTCGACTTTGACATGGCCGTGCGTGACAACATGGGCGTTGGCAATGTCGAGATCGGTGACATGGGGCTGGTGATCGGTGACAGGCTGGCAGTGTTGTTCACCATCAGCCAGGTGACAACGGGTTCCGCACGAGAGGGCACCGAAAACTTCCAGCTTGCCGTAGATGGCACGCGCCACCTGCAGTTCACGGTGAACACGGTAGTCTTCGCCCTCACACAGGAGGGCGGAGTTACGCAACAATTGATGGCGGGGATCAAGTAACGTGGGCGGCATGATCGGCGAGATGTGGACGAGTATGGCCCCCACGGGGAAGGTCATCATCGCCATCCTCAGCGTGCTATCGGTCTATTCCATGGCGGTTGTTGTTGAGCGTCTTGTAGCCCTGCGCTGGGCATCGCGCAGCACCCAGGCTTTCGCCGCGGAGGCTCAGGGCGTTACCGACATCAAGGCCCTGCGGAGCCGGGCCGCCGCACCTGAATATGCCGACTTTGCGTCCCTGGCTTTTGTTGTCGGTGGCAGCCTTGAAGAGTATGACCGTCTGTGCGCCGAGGAGGATGATGGCGACCTCATCCTCGAGGCTGTTGAGGACGCAACCCTCCGCAATGTGGATGTCGTCGTCATCAATCTCCGGACACGTCTGACAAGTATGGCGACCGTCGCCGGTGTGGCGCCCTTTCTCGGGCTTTTTGGCACGGTGACGGGTCTGATTTCCGCTTTCCGCGGCATCGCTGATACGGGTGGCGGGGGACTGGCGGCTGTGTCGGCGGGCGTATCCGAGGCGCTTGTGACAACGGTGATCGGTCTGTTCGTCGCCATGCCAGCTCTGTGGGCCTACAACTACTTCATGAATCGAGTCGACACCATGTCCGTCGACATCGACAACCATGCACGCCGTCTGGTGCACAGCGCAGTGCTCAAGCACGTGACACTTACGGGCTCACGCGCTGGCGCGCCCCGCCACCAGCGCCGCACCGCCGATGGCGGCACGAACGTATCTGCCATGCCCGATATCACACCCATCGTCAACGTCGCCCTCGTGCTGCTGGTGATCTTCATGATTGTCACGCCCATGATCCGCGAGGGTGTGCAGGTCGAAACACCCAAGGCCGAGGCCATCGAGGCATTGTCTGAACAGGACCAGAGCGTCGTGCTCTCCATTCAGGGAGACGGTGCCATGTTCGTCAATCTCAAGCCGGTCAATCGAGCCACACTGCAGAGTGAACTGACCACGGCCTATCGTGGACAGGAGGGCAAGCCCGTTGTGATCAAGGGCGCCGAAAACCTCGCATATCGAGAAGTTCTATCCGTGATGGACGTGTGCAAGGTTGTGGGTGCACCTTCCGTCGACCTTGTCGCCTCCAGGGTGGAGTGAGTCCGATCATGGCCCGTCGACGTCCCCGGAAGAGCAAGCGTGCCTCATCGGCGATCAATATCACGCCCCTCGGTGATGTCTCTCTGTCACTGATGCTCGGTTTCCTCGTCATCACACCGATCATCATCGAGACAATGGCGACAACCCTGCCTCAGGAGGGATCCGGCGTATCCGCCGGCGCTGTGCGTCAGGACCCCATCGTCGTGCTGACGGCAGAGGGCGAGATCCTGCTCAATGGCAAAGAGGTCTCGGAGCAGGAATTGCCTGGCGAACTGAATGAGTTGTTGCCGGCGGGTATGGCCGGTGAACGCAAGGTGATGTTCACCGGGGCAGGGGATATCGCCTACCGCGATGTGATACACCTGCTCGATGTGATGCGCAAGAATGGT
>JAQCJA010000528.1 GCA_027593305.1 bacterium | reverse complement strand
CCAGCAGCCGCACCGAGGCGATCGTGGCGGCGGTGAACCAGAATGCCATTGGTGTGTCGACCGCCGCCAGCGGCGTCTGCCGCCCGTGGACGACGTTGACGGCCATCAGCGTCGCAGCCAGCAGTCCCGGCGCGGAAAGCAACCGACCCGCAGCCGTCAGTCGGCCCCCGAGGACCCCCGCCAGGATCACGGTACCAAGGCCGTAGGCAACACTGAGCCAGCGGGCCATGTCCCGCAGGGGTATGGCATCAATGAAGTAGCGGTTTGCGAGCCAGTCGAAGCGGCCGACGCCGTGCACCAGAGACTGCCAGAGGCAGTCGACGCCGTAGAGCATCCCGAGCTCGTAGAAGTGGAAGCTGGGGTAGGAGAAGACGTGGGGGTTGAGGTCGCCGCTGAACAGATTCAGCGGGTAGATGACCATGAAGATCTCGTCCGGGTGCCAGACCAGTTCACCGGACCACAACGCCCAGGCGCGCAGGACCCCGGCACCGACGAGGACGGCTGCCAGCAGCAGCACCCGCCAGCGCGCCGATGGAGGGGACGGCTTATGGCTCAGAAGTTGTACTCCCCTGCATCACCCCGGATAGGTTCCTCGCCGTCCGCGATCGGGCCAGGCGCGTGCCGAGGTGAATGGCGCAGGTCATGTTCGTGGCATCGGCCACGCCACGGCCGGCGATGTCGAAGGCCGTGCCGTGGTCGACGGAGGTGCGCACGATGGGCAGGCCCAGGGTCACATTCACCGCGTCGGCAAAGGCGACGAGCTTCACCGGTATGTGACCCTGATCGTGGTAGAGGGCGACGACACCGTCGAACTCGCCCTGCCAGGCCCGCAGGAAGAGCGTGTCCGCCGGTATCGGGCCGGTGACGTTCCAACCCCGTTGCTGCGCCCGCGCCACCGCCGGAGCCACCTGTATCTGGTCCTCCTCGCCGAACAGACCGGATTCGCCGGCGTGGGGGTTCAGAGCAGCCACCGCCAGACGCGGGGTTTCCACCCCCAGATCCAGCAGGGCCTGCCAGGCGAGGCGCACCGTGACGTCGAGGCGCTCAGCCGTGAGCAGCTCTGGCACGCGGGCGAGGGCCACGTGGGTCGTGGCATGGATCACCCGCAGCCGGTCGCTTGCCAGCATCATGCGGAAGTCCCGCGTGTGGGTGCGCTCCCCCAGCAATTCGGTATGGCCTGCATAGGCGAAACCGGCGCGGTTCATGGCTTCCTTGTTGAGGGGCGCCGTGACGATGCCGTCCACCGCATTTTCCAGGGCCAGATCGACGGCGGCCATGACCCACTGCACCGCCAGGCGTCCACCCTCGGCACAGACCTGGCCCACCTTCAGCGCCTCCCGTTGCACCGCCACGGGACTCCACACCTCGATGACGTTGGCTGCACCCGTGGCGGCGGCGATGGAGACCAGCGAACGCACGGGCAGATCCACGCCGCAGTTTCGAGCCGCCTGCGCCAGGATCCCGGCGTCGCCGATCACGACGGGCCGGCAGGTCTGGCGCAGGGACGGGTCCGCAAGCGAACAGGCGATGACCTCGGCCCCTACACCGCAGGGGTCACCCATCGTCAGGGCCAGCAAAGGCAGGGGTGCAGAATTCACAGGCAACTCAGCTCGGGAGAAGGCGGCGGGCAGCGCGCACAAAAACATCCTCGCCACCGAGACCACCTGCTTTGGTGATCAGATGCAGGCCCGCCGCAGGGCCGTCAACCAGTCGGCACAGTGGCACCTGCGCCTCGACGCTCTCCAGCACATTCACGGCGCCGGCGGACAGTTCGTCGAGCAGGATGATCGCCGTGGTACGGCCCGTAACGGCGATGCCACTGAGCATGGGATCGCGAGTACAACATCTGGCGGCGCGCGCCATGATCCGCAGCGCCGCATCCGGGTCTGGCTCGTCCGGCGGCACAGATAGTATGGCGACGATGGAACCCGCCGTCGAACCGGCCATGGCGCGAGCGGCGATACCATCGGCGTCGTCGGTTGCCGCAACGAGGATCTCCTGGACCGCCCAATGCTGGTGCTGGTGCTGGTGCAGATGATCAAGTTGCTGGCGCGTGTGACGGGTGGCGCTGCCTGCCAGGATCAGCAGCATCCCGCCCCTGCTGGTGCCGGCCTGTGGTCGGGGCGCCTGTGAGCGCAGGCCGAAGGCCTCCGGGACGAAGGCGGCGAGCCCGGCACTGCCGCACAGCAGAGGCGGCGGATCCAGTCGGGCTGCCGCTGCAGCGATGGTCCGCAGATCGGACGACGCCTGGGCGTCAACGATCGCCACCACAGGCCCGGCAAGTCGGGCCAGAGCGGCGTGCAACGGTTCGGCGCCGGCGTGCACCAGAGACAGGGGCACCACAGTGGACCTCAGGCTGGCCGTCGAGGCCAGCAGGTCGGTGATCGAACTGTGCAGCACCGGCGCCCCCGGGTCCTGGCCGGCCGGTGATCGGTGCAGAGCAATGCCGTCCACGAAGTGGGTTCCAGCCAGCGTTGTACGTCCGGCATCGGGCAGGGCGGGCGCCAGCACACACAAGTCGCGTCGCGTCCGGCGCAGCACGATTTCCACCTCGGCACCGATGGCGCCGCGCAGCGTGGAGTCGACTTTCTTGTACCAGAGACGGTCGAGAAACGGCTCGAGCCGCACAACGGCGTCAGCCACCCGGTCGCGCGCCACCGCTGCAGGATGATTGCGCGTCTGCGTGTCCCAGACCAGCACGTCCACATCTCCCGCGGGCACGCCAGCGACCTGTACGCGCGCGCTCAATCCGGCGCGGACGAATTGCAGAGCCGTGTCGCAGGCGCCGGTGAAGTCATCGGCCAGCAGTATGCAGGTGGGCGTGCCCATCGGTGTCGCCATCCAGTACGCCTCTTCCCTGGCAGGATGCCAGGGCGGGGGTCATCTTACGAAGGAATCAACCCGGCCCCGACGGGCGGGACCCGGGACGCGGCGCCATCTGTTCGGAAGCATGTGCACGAGATGATGAAGTGGCTCGACCGCATTCCCCTGAGTTCGTTGCTCGTCGCCGCCCTGCTGCTGGGATTGGCGCCATTCCTGCCCGAGCCGCACCTGTGGCAGAAGCTCAAAATGCTCGTTGCCGGTGAGCTGGTGCAGCCCCTGGATATCTTCGATCTGTTCATGCATGGCACACCGGCGGCGCTGCTGGCAGCCAGGTTGCTGCGTCGGCGCTGATCGAACCCGGCCGGACTCAGACCACGCGGTAGACCCGCGCCGCCGTGCCGTGGAACAGCGCCGCACGATCCTCTTCTGACCAGTCTTGTGTCCACGCCAGAAACTTTCCGTAGAGCGTCGCCGCGTCGATGCCCTGAATGCGGTCCACCGGGTAGTTGCTGGCGAACATGCAACGCTTCGGGCCGAACAGATCGATCACTTCGCGCACGAGCCGACGAGGCAGTTCTTCCTTGTCCTTGTCCATGTGGTACCCAGGGGCGCAGAAGAACAGCATCGACAGTTTCACCGATACGTGAGGCAACGACGCCAGGGCCTGCATGCCCACCCGCCACATGTCCTCGTACTCGTCATCTTCACCCGCATGGAACGAGCCGAGATGGTTCAGGATGATGGGCGTCTGTGGGAGTTCGGCAAACGTCGCCGCTGCATCCATGAACTGGTGCGGGTTGCACTGCAGATC
>JAQCJA010000527.1 GCA_027593305.1 bacterium | reverse complement strand
GAGGAAGGGATCGAGAAATCTCCGAGCGTAGTAGTACATACCAGCGAATTGCAGACCATAGGTCGCCGCCGTCACAAGTGCTGCGCCCTGGATACCCCAAAACGGTACCGCAAGCAGGTTCATCAGCACATTCGCCATAGCCACCGCGCCATAGATTACGGGTATCGCTTTCGTACGTAGCGCAAGATAAATGACGTTTTCCGCCACAGCCGACAGATTGAGCAAGATGATGGCAGCGGCGGCCCCAGCGATCAGCAGAGGGACACCCGTATATGCTTCACTCGCGATCATCGCGATGACTCTGTCGGCATGAATTGTCAGAATTACGGTCGCGGGAGCGATGACAAGCAGAGGGTACTTCTGAGCATACAGCAGATACTCGTGTATGGCGTTTTTGTCTTGGTGCTCCCACAGTTGGGTGATCTTTGGCGTCAGAACAAAGAACACTGGGGAGAAAAAGAACCCCATGAGGCTACCAACGCTGTAATGGATCGAATATTCGGCGACAGCATCGGGGCCCACGTAGTGCGAGATGATATAGCGGCTGCTCATATTGGAGATCCACGAAAACAGGCCGATGGGCAGCAGAGGAAGGCTGAAAACCAGGAAAGGCCGCAGCAATTCGGCCGACGGCATCCGCATTCCGATCTGTCGAACCATGGTTGCGTATCCGGCTGCAAAGACGATCAGCCTCGTTGCAGCCAGTGCAAGAAGCACCTCTCGCACGCCGCCGCCATTGCTCAGGAGGAAGAGCGCTACCACAACAAAGCCTGTGGATTCAACGACTAGCAGGATCGAATGCAGAACGACTCGTCCGTCGGCACGAAACACTGCAAGCATCATATTCGATAGAGCAGATAGCGGTAAGAGAAAAACCAACAGGTCGAGATGTGCTCCTGCGGCAGGTTCATCCCACAAAAAACTGGCCACTGAATCACCAACCGCCGCCACGCCGACCGCCAAGGCGACGCAAACGAGCGTTACTGCAGACAGCATTGCCGACATGTCACGTGCCAGCGTACCCGCGATCTTTCCTCGATGCCAGAATCGCAGAACGCTCCCCTGCAGCCCCATCGAGCCGATGACAACGAGGAGCTCTATAACTCCATAGACCTGGATCCATATCCCGTAGTCTTCTGGCGAGAAGCCCCTGGCCATGGCGGGGATCAGAATGATGCTTCGCAGATAGACACTCGTCGACGCCAGACCCGACACGACCGCTTGCCTGGAAAACTTCACGTACGAGGCGTTCACAAGGCCCGCAAGTCCAGTGCAATACATCTGCTCGACATAGTTATTCTGCGCACCATAGTTATCTGCTCACCATGACGGATGACGATACCACCGAGCCCATGTTCAGTCCAGCGAACTCTTCACAGGACTTTGCACGCTGGATGTCAGCCGGGTTCCGGGAAGGGATCCGTCGTCTCTAGCGAACGCCGATGTAGACGATGTTGCCCACCTCTTCCAGCAGGGCATCGACAACCATCCACACGGCACCACCCATCAACTGACCGGCGATCAGCCCGAGAAAGATCGGCTTGCACGCCTGGTAGCCGGGGGTCCCGGTGAAGCGGAAGATCACCGCCTTCACGAGCCACCCGAGAAAGACCGAGAACCAGGCCCAGCCCATGACCCAGCTGTCACCCACAGGCAGACCGATGTAATGCAGCGGCCACCAGAGAAAGTGGTGCTGCAGCCAGATCAGTGCTCCCATCATGGCGGCACCGACGGCGACGAATCCCAGACGTGGTTCGATATGCTCCCAGCCCACGGGATTGCGCAACTTGTCCTCGAGAAAGCTCCACGCCGTTGATGGCACACCGAACTGGCGCAGATTGATGCCACCGTGTGTGTAGTTCAGGTACAGGGTCGTCCACGTTGCCGCCACCATGCCGACGACGACGGCCAGGGCCATCGCCCAGAATAAGCGCGGCTGCTTGAGCCGGGGGCCGGCGGCAAGTTTCATGGCATTGGCGGCGGAGGCCATCACCGTCGTGCGCATCTCCGCCGCCCATGAATAGCTCATGGTCAGACTCGCCAGGCCCTGCCAGCCGACCATCTCGGTACCCAGCGTGTACACCATGAACGGTTGCGGCAGCATCGTCGATGAGGTGAAACCGACGCCGCCCTGGGCGATGACCCGGGCAATGGCGAGAAAGATCACAAAGGCACTCAGGAGAAAGACCGCCGTCGCCAGAGGCGGCAGTCCCGTCGCCACCAGCCAGCCGAAGACATACGCCGCACAGCCGAGCCACAGCCAGGCGGCGCTGCGGTAGCGCAGGATTTCCTCGTCGCGCCCATCCTCGGCGTAGTCCCGGTTCCAGGCGGCGCGGCACACACGGCGCAGGTGCGCCCGACAGGTCCACAACATGACGGCGACGAGAGCGAGCATCGCCCCCATGCCCTGATGTGACAGCGCCGTGGAGGACGCCGTCAGCGCTTCGTTGTGTCCCTTCACCTCGTAGCCGAGCAGATGAAAGACGCCGGTCTGGCAGCGACCGAGCAGGTGGAAGAACCAGACCGAGAACGACACCTGCAGGCCGAGGAAGTAGGCCATGCCGATGATGGCGAAATTGACGAACACGATGAGGCGCACACTGCGGCGGAACAGATACAACTGATCGAAGTAGGTCTGCACATCAGGGATGAAGAAGTAGTAGTGGTGCAGCCCGCGCAGCATCTGCAGCGTGAAGGGCAGCAGAAAGCCAACCCAGAACAGGGGACTGCGGAACAGGGGCGGCACGATATGCTCGTCGACGCCGCGCAGTACCTCCAGCGGCAGTTGGGTCAGCGGAAAGACGAGGCGCTCCCCATCGACCCATGGCCGCCGCAGGATCACCATGGTGGCGATCATCCACAGATACACAGCCAACATGAAGCTGCCCCACGCCGCCAGGGGCACCAACCACGCCCCCCAGGGGATGCCGCCGCCGCCCTGCGGCAGACCCTCGTAGAACGCCCGTGCCACCGCCGGATCCCGTGGTGCCAGCCACGACGGAATCAGGGGCTGTATGAGGTCGACCCAGTTGTTTTCCGGCGTGGCGTAGTAGAACGGTCGCGTCAGGATGTGGAACAGATTGGTCACCAGCCCCCACGTGGGGATGGCAGAAGCGATGATCATCATGACGTAGACGACGATGAGTTCGCCACTGCGCAGCGCCGCCGCAGGATGCACGACTTTGACGCAGGGATTCAGCAACCCCACCAGCACGAGGAACACCATCATGGCGCCGGCGGTGATGTAGTCGGAGGTGAGGCCGGCGTTGTGCAGGACCAGAACACTGTACGGGCAGGCGACATTGAGCCCCGCCGCCAGCAGTGTGCCGACGACGACGGCGCGCAGCGTCACATCGGAGCCACGCGCCGGGGTGGCGTCGTCACCCACCGAAGAGGCCTGTCCTTCTACCCGTCAAACCGTCAGTTCGATCACGGGATAGGATTGGGGCGCGTAGATGCCGTCGACGCCGGCGGTGTGCCACGACCATACCCCGGCCTGACGGACCTTGTTCTGGTCCATCACCTGATTGCGCGCCAGCGCCACACGCAGGTGCTGCCCCGCAGCGGGAGGACAATCTCCATCCAGCACATGCCGGAGGCCGACCCACGGCCGGGCCAGTTGTACGCGCCAGCCG
>JAQCJA010000526.1 GCA_027593305.1 bacterium | reverse complement strand
AAGACCGGCATCAGCGACTGATACGGTGCTGTCGCGAAGCCATTGCAGAATCCAAGAAGGCACAAAACGACGAAGGTCCGACTCCACAACCCGGCGGGAGTCGGACCTCCTGCGCTGTTCCCCCCCGCAGGGGGGCTCGTCAATTCTTGCTGGCTGCCACGTTGTTCTTCAGCACGCCGATTTTTGAGATCTCGATCTCGACCCGATCTCCGGCCTTGAGAAAGGTGCCAGTTGTGGCGCCCACACCGGAGACGGTACCGGTGCTGATGATGTCCCCCGCCTCCAGCGTGATGATCGCCGAGATGTAGGCGATGATATCAGCCACGTAGTAAAGCATCTGACCGGTGTTGTTGTGCTGTTTGCGCGAGCCGTTGACGAAGGTGCTGATGTCGAGATCCTGAGGGTTCTTGATCTCATCTGCGGTGACCATCCACGGCCCTATGGGGGCGAACGTATCGAGCCACTTGCCGTTGAGCCAGTCGAACCACTCGTCCTTGGGACGGCTCTTGGTGCGTTCCTTGATCTGCAGCTGACGTTCGGATACATCGTTCATGATCGTGTAGCCGGCGACGTGCTTGAGGGCATCCTTCGAGGCGATGCCCTTGCCCTTGCGACCGATGACAACGGCCAGTTCACCCTCCCAGTCGATGGCACGTGCCACCGGAGGAATAAGAATGTGATCCTCCTGGCCAATGACGGTCGTCGTCGGGGGTTTCATGAAAACGCGGGGCGTTTCGCGGTCCTGGGCCGATATGCGACCGCCGCCCTCCTCGATATGATCCTGGTAATTGCCCGCCAGACAGAACAGCTTGGCCGGATTCGGCACCGGCGCCTTCAGTCTGACCTTGGTCAGCAGGTGCGTGACTTTGCCGTCCGCCTTCGGCTCCTCACCGAGGCTGTCATCGACAGCGCTGACCAGCTTGCGGGCCGCCGCCATGGCCTTGTTGCCGGCATTCAGGAAACTCAGCATGTCGCCGTAGAAAACATTGGCGGCGCGCTTTTCGCGTTGGGCCGCCAACTTCTCTGCGGCCGCAAGGTCGGCGACGATCTTGTTCTTGCCAACCATGGCGCCAAGCAACTGTTCGCCCTTGCAGACGAAGGTGGTCAATTTCATGTGTGCTTAGTCCTCTCTGCCTCTCTACCGGGTACCTGATTCAGTGCGTCAATGGTGACGCCCTCGTATATTTGCCCACCATGGGACAGAAACCCCTCATCCACGAAACGGCCTGGGTCGACGAACCCTCCCATCTGGGAGACGACACGAAGATCTGGCACTTCACCCACGTCATGGCCGGCGCCCGCATCGGCGCCGGATGTAATATCGGCCAGAATGTCTATATCGATGCAGGCGTCGTCATCGGCGATGGTTGCAAGATCCAGAACAACGTGTCGGTGTACAAGGGAGTCACTCTGGAGGACGGCGTGTTCTGCGGTCCCTCCATGGTGTTCACAAATGTAATCAATCCGCGCGCCTTCATCGAGCGCAAGCACGAGTTCCGTCCGACGCTGGTGCGGCGCGGCGCGACGCTCGGGGCCAATTGCACCATCGTCTGCGGCGTTACCATCGGTGCATATGCGCTCATCGGCGCCGGGTCGGTGGTGACTCGGGATGTCCCCGACCACGCTCTGGTCTACGGTGTCCCCGGCAGGCAGGCAGGCTGGGTGAGCAAGGAGGGCTTCATTCTGGACGCCGACGGGGACGGCTTCGTCTGTTCCGAGTCCGGCAAGCGCTACAGCCTGACGGACGGCATGCTCTTGCCGGCATAGCCCGGAATCAGGGCCGTGGGAACGTGTCAGTTAACGCGGTAGCGGGCGACGACGGCCTCGTCGAGGGTGACGCCCAGGCCCGGGGTGTCATCCAGGTGCAACTGGCCATCGCGGAACTCCATGGTATGGTGGGCCAGTTCGCGAGCCAGCGGTGACGGGGCGCGCGTGAATTCGGTGAGTGGTTCCGGCGCGGCTGCCGTCCACTGGGCCGATGCCGCCAGCAGAATACCGGTGCCAAAGGCATGGGGCACCGGTCGACAGCCAAGGCGCAGAGCGGTGGCGGCCAATCGCTGGGCATAGGTGATACCACCGACACGGCCGAGGTCCGGTTGCACAAAGTGCAGCCCTGTCGCCAGCAGTTCGTCGTACTCCCCCAGCAAGGTGACGGCCTCGCCGCCGGCGATCGGCACGGGGGAGGACGCGGACAGTTCCGCGTAGCCGGCGTTGTCGTACGGATGCAACGGTTCTTCCAGCCAGAACGGCTTGTATGCGGCGAAGCGCTCCGCCCGCTTCATGGCTTCCGTCACCGTCCAGGCGCGACCCGCATCCACCATCAGTCCCACATCCTCTCCCAGGGCCTGGCGTGCCGCCGCCACAAGTTCCACATCGAGGTTCAGGTCCGGCCCCATGGGCGCCCAGCCGTACTTCACAAAGCGGTAGCCGGCATCAACAAAGGCTTGTGCGGAAGGGCCCACCAGTTCGGGACGTTCGGGCCAGAGCACGCTGGCGTAGGCCGGTACCGAGTCCACCGCGTCCGCACACAACAGGCGACGCACGGGGACACCTGCCGCCTGGCCGCGCAGATCCCACAGCGCCATATCGAGGCCACTGTAAACATGCCGCGCGATCCCCCCGGGTCCATACCAGGCGGTGCCCTGCTCCACGGCGACGGCGATGTCATCAATGGCGTCCACATTCATCCCGGTGACGATCGCCGCCAGGCCATGACGGAAAGGTGCCGATCGTGGCGCTTCGATCACGGCACGGCCTACGTAGCTGCACGATACCACTTCACCCAGGCCAATCCGACCGTCATCAGCATGAACGCGGACGATGAGCACATCCTGTGTGCCATCGGCGACTTCACGCACTTCGGGGAGCCGCAGATGCAGGGCTTCGACGCGACCAATCTTCACGATCTGTAGTCCAGGCTGTAGTCCAGGGGGTCAGAGGTGCCGTTGGCGGCGAAAGCGGCGAGGCGCTCGCTGCAGGCGTCGCAGACGCCACATGCCGGCCGCGTGCCCGCGTAACAGGTGTGCGTCAGTTCGTAGGGCACGCCCAGCTGCAGGCCCAGGGCGACGACGTCGGCCTTGGTTTTGTCCACCAGCGGCGTGTGGATGTGGAAAGGCGTGTCACGTGTGGCCCCCAGACGCAGCGTTGGCTCGAGGGCATCGTAGAAGTCCCGCCGACAATCGCGATAGGCCTCGTAGTCGTCGAGCACGGGTGACAGGAATATGTCGTGCGCCCCGAGGGTTTCACCACAGGCGGCGGCGAGGGTGACAAAGAGCATGTTGCGAAAGGGCACAACCGTGGAAATCTGCGCGCCCGCCGCAGCTGCGGGAAGGTCGAGGTCCGGGTCGGTGAGGGGACTGCCGCCGATGGGACGCAGATCCAGGGGCAGCACGCGATGGGAGGCGGCGGCGCAGCGCTTCGACAGCTGCGCCGCGAAGTCCAGTTCCACTCGATGACGCTGGCCGTAATCGATGCTGAGCGTATGCAGAGCGGTATCTGGTGTGGTTTGGCGCAGGTGATACAGCAGGGTTGTGGAATCCATGCCGCCGCTGAGGAGCAGGATCGCTTGATCAGGCATGATGGCTGCGATTGTAGGGTCGCCGGGTGGGGGTGTCAATGGTTTTGGTTGTTCTGTTGGGTTGTTCTGGGGGG
>JAQCJA010000525.1 GCA_027593305.1 bacterium | reverse complement strand
CCAGAACCAGGGCGTGTAGAGCACGTCCTGCCCCTTCTTCCAGGCACGCAGAATGTCGCGGGCGACACGCTCCGGTGACGCCACGAGGAACATGCCCTGCTTGCCGCAGGTCATCGGCGTATCAACAAAGCCAGGCTTGACCGTCAGCACATGGACGCCCACCGACGACAAGCGATTGCGCAAGCCTTGCAGGAAGGTCGACAACCCCGCCTTGGCCGCGCCATAGGGGTAGTTCGATTGTCGACCGCGATCACCGGCGACGGAGCTGATGGCGATAATGCCGCCTTCGCCCCGGGATTCAAAGTCGTTGGCCAGGTGTGCCAGGCAGACGGCGGCGGCGGTGAAGTTCGTCGTCAGGGTCTGCACCATGGCGCCAGTTTCGCTGCGCTCCGACGCTGGATCGCCCATGTGACCGAAAACGCATATGGCCAGGTGGAACTCACCGGAGGCAGCACGTACTCGCGCCGCCAGACTCGCGTGAAGGTCGAGGGCCAGAGCATCAAAATCGAGCAGATGGACCAGACGACCTGTGCGCAACTGCAGGTCGGCGGCGACGGGTTGCAGGCTCTCGCTCTGCCGAGCGGCCAGCACCAGATCCCACCCATCTTCCGCCAAGCTCGAGGCGATGGCTTGAGCGATGGCAGATCGGGCACCAAGAATCAGGGCCCGTCGCGCCTTGGCGGCATCAGGTCTGGACAGGCCGGCCGCGCTCACGACAGCCCCAGACGGTCGGACTGCAGCGAGCGGAAACGGCCCTGCGGATCGAATTGACGGCGCAGTTGACGGAATTCATCGACACGTGGATACATGGCGTCCAGTTGTTCAGGAGTGATCACAGAGTCTTTGGCAAGGTAGACGCGGCCGCCGGCGGCGATGACGTCATCCGTAGCAGCCCGGACGGCCGTTTCGATCGCCCCTGTCCGGGGAAAATCCAGGGCCAGCGTGAAGCCCGGGAGAGGAAACCCCAAAGGGCCCGTGGGATGGTCACCGAAGGTCTTGAGAACCGCCAGAGCGCAGGGCGCGGCACGGTCCGTACGCTCCAGAACCATCTCCATGGCCGCTTCGGCGCCGGCAAAGGGCACGGCAAACTGGAACTGCAGGAATCCCCGTGGACCATACAGGCGGTTCCAGCAGGCAGCGGCATCCAGAGGGTAGAAATAGGGTTCGTAGTGCACTGTGGTCGCCACCCGTCGTCGCCACTGCCCCCGGTAGGTGAGCGTGTTGAACGGGCGCAGGCCGCTGCGCCGGACGAGATTCGTGGGAAGTCTGGGAACCGTCCAGCGGGGGGCCCGGTGCAGGGGGGTCAGGCGACCATCCGTGGCATGTGTTCCCAGCATGATGTGGCCCCGACCCCGCCGGCGCCCGCACAAGGTGTCGATCCAGGCAACGGAGTACGGATATCGATGCTGCGTGGCACACAGAAGTTTGCAGGTCTCATGCAGACTGTCGGTTCGCAGGCGGACGCTCTGCAGGAAGGCAGAACGGACCGGTTGTAGGCGCAGATGCAGCGAATAGATAACCCCCGTCAGCCCCATGCCGCCATGGGTTGCCCAGAACAGCTCCGGATGTTCTGTGCGCGAGCAGGGCACGAGGGTGCCATCGGCGAGCACGATTTCCAGTCGTTCAACAAAGGCAGACAGGGAACCAACACCATGGTGGTTCTTGCCGTGCACATCGGCGGCAATACAACCTGCCAGCGTCGGGAACCTGGTTCCGGGAGTCACCGGAAGGAACCAGCCGCGCGGCAGAGCGAAGCCGATCACGTCGTCGAGAGTGACGCCGCCCTGAGCATGCAGCATCCCTGAAGCGGCGTCGAAGGCGAGCAAATGGCGCAGCGGCAAGCAGCTGATGACGTGGTCTGCCACGGCGGCGTCGCCGTAACTTCGACCGGCGCCGCGTGCAATCATCGCGCCCCTGCCGTCAAGGATCGCGGCGCGCAGGCTCTGCAGATCGCGTGGCATGTCGACGCTGGCCTCGATCTCGGGGTATCGGCCCCAACCGCTCAAGAATTGCCTCATCTCGTTGCGTTTCCCATGATGCGTAAGTAACTCTGTCCACAGCACGAGGCAAGGTGCCCTTGCCTCGCTTGGCGCTGCACGGAGGCACCAGTACATTCCTATCCTCAGTCCCTGCCAGTAGTTACTCGCACATCGTGAACACTTCATTGAACCTGTCCGACCTCACACTCTTCGCGCTCAGCCTCGTGGCGCTGGCCCTGGGTCCCGTCGCCTATGGGGCGGCCCGCGTTGCCGGTCATATGATGGCAGCTCTCGATGGTTTCGTTTTTGTTGCCATCACCGGTCTCGTCGTGCTGCACATCGTTCCCGAGAGTGTCGCCCTCGCCGGTTGGCTTGCCGTCCTGGGTGTAGCTGTTGGCATCTGGCTCCCCACGCTGATCGAACACCGGTTGAGATCACTCGCACGGCGCGTGCACAATGTGACGCTCATCTTCGGCCTCATGGCGATCGCCGTGCATGCCTTCACCGATGGCCTCGCCCTTGGCAGTGACTCGGGTGCCCAGGGGCAGGCGCACATGCTGCCCATGGCCGTTGTTCTTCATCGCATGCCCGTAGGGCTGACGATCTGGTTCCTGCTGCGACCGCTGTATGGCCTGCGGGCGGCCATGGCGGCGCTGGCACTGATGGCTTTGGCCACGACGGCAGGCTTCTTTTTCGGTGGCGCCGTACTGCCGACACTCGAGAGTCGTGTGTGGGGCCTGTTTCAGGCTCTTGTTGCCGGCTCTCTGTTGCATGTCGTGCTGCACCGTTCCTACCCCGTAACGGCGGGCAGCACATCGCCCTCAACGCGACGGTGGCAGTCCGGTCTGGGTGCCGTCGCCGGTCTGCTGCTGCTGACAGTGACGACCGCAGGGCATGATCTGGGCGTCAGCATGAATACGGGCATTGGCGTATTCTACGTTCTGGCCCGCGAATCGGCGCCCGCCCTGTTGCTGGCCTACGTCGCTGCCGGTCTCGTCCACGGCCTGATGCCGCAGGCTACCGTGGCGTGGATGGGGCGCGGCTCCAGTCTGTCGCAAGCGGCGCGTGGAATGGGTTTTGGTCTGCCGTTGCCCGTTTGTTCGTGCGGGGTTGTGCCCATCTACCGGTCCCTCATTGTCGCCGGTGTCCCGGCAACGGCGGCGATGGCATTTCTCGTGGCGACGCCCGAATTGAGCCTCTACGCAATTCTCATCTCGTTGCCTCTGCTCGGCGGCGAGTTCACCATCGTGCGCGTCGCCGCAGCAGCGACCGTGGCATTGTTCACGGGTTGGATCGTGGGGCCATTGGCACGCACGCTCATACCCCTGCGCAGCAGCCAGCAGCAGCAGCAGACGGTGCAACCCTTTGCCCAACGCGTACGTCAGGGCCTGGCTCAGGGGTTGGGAGAAATCGTCGACACAACGGCGCCCTGGATCCTGGTCGGTCTGGCGCTGGCTGCGGGGGCCCATTCACTCGTGGGCGGGCGCTGGGATGCGGTGGTTCCCGCGAATTTCGAGGTCGAGTTCTTTGCCCTTCTCGGCATGCCGATATACGTCTGCGCATCAGGGGCGACGCCGCTGGTCGCGGTGCTGATCCACAACGGTGTATCACCGGGCGCGGCACTGGCCTTTCTGCTGACGGGGCCGGCGACCAACCTGACGACGCTCGGCGTGCTGACACGTTTACAT
>JAQCJA010000524.1 GCA_027593305.1 bacterium | reverse complement strand
GGGCCAGGTCGAGGGTCGCCCACAGGCGCAGCTGCTGCTCGGGGCTCTCGCCCGCCGTGTCCTCGGCCCGCGGGTCCGACATCCCCGTTCGTGAATATGTCGCACTCACGGGCCGTGGGTGGCGACGGCCAGCCCTGATCAGACCTATCACACCTCCATGGTCTGAGGGGCGACACATTCACGGTGTTTTGTGTGCATCTTATGCAAACGCCTGAAATGCCGTTCTCTGCTTCGAGTCCTGGACTCTGAGCCAATACATTGACAGGCGCGATCGCTTCCACGGAAGAGACCGCGCCTTTTCGTTGTCCCTCGCACTGTATCCGCCTGCCTGAGTGATGCCCAATTGAGTGAACTGTTCCATGGCTTCAATCTCCGCGAGTACAACGAGAACGTGCGCCGGTTCTTTCTCTTCGGTGTCCCGCTGTTTGCCGGGATGATGATCCAGTCGCTGCTGTACAATCTCTACCTGACGCGACTGGGTTTTCAGGAGGATTTCATCGGGCAGATGGCGGGTCTGGCGCCGCTGGCATCGGGCCTGTTCGCCATTCCCACGGGCATCATCAGTGATCGCGTGGGGCGTAAACCCTTCCTGCTGGCGACAGCCGTTGTCATGGCCGTCGCGCAGGTCGGCTTGTGCACGGTAACGGGCCGTATGCCATTGCTGATCCTGTCCTTCGTCGCCGGCACATCGGGCGCCTTCATCTGGGTCAACCATGTGCCCTTCCTCAGCGAGAACGCCGATCCTCAGCGGCGGGCCCAGGCGATTGCCATCTGGATGAGCATCCAGGCGATCACGCGCATGGTCATGAGTCTTGTCGCCGGATCCCTGCCGGATCTGATGGGGCATCTGACGAGCATCCCCACGGACCAGCCCGATCCGTACCGCTATGCGCTCTACGTCGGCGCGGCGCTGTGTCTGGTGGCGACATTGCCGATGCTCGGCGTACAGGCGAAATCCTCCAGAGACAAGCGCAGGGAACAGGACACGCCGGTCGCCTTTCCGCTGCGCACGTTTGTTGCCTTTGGCGCGATCAGCCTGTGTCGAGGCGCATCCATGGGGTTCTCCTTTCCCTTTTTCAACGTCTTCTTTCAACAGGCACTGGGTCTGTCGACGCCGATGATCGGTATCGTCTTCTTCCTCAGTCAGGTCGCAGCGGTGCCCTCCATCGTTGCCGCCCCCGCCATCGCCCGTCGACTGGGTGCAATCCGCACGGTGGTGCCTACGCGCATCATGGGGTCGGTTGCACTCGTAGTGCTTGGTTTCACCGACAATCTGGCCCTGGGGTTTGCCTGTTTCCTGACGTCGGTGATCGTCGAAGCGATCACGACGCCGACGGAGATGACCTATGCCACGCAGATTGTGCCCAGCAGGTACTGGGCGCGGATGCAGAGTCTGCGTGTCACCGGATTCCAGATCCCGGCGGGGCTCGCCAGCCTGGCAGCGGGTTTCCTCATCGTCGAGTACGGCTACTGGGCGACCTTCGCCCTCGCCGGAACCCTGCGGCTTGCGAGTGCGCTGATTCTGCTTACGGTCTTTGGCAAGCAGGCCCGGCACCCCGGGGAAGGCTCCGGACACTGATGGTGGCCAAACGGCCCAACCACCGGCGATGACACAGGCGCCGCACTTTGGTATGTTCCGATTTCGACATCGAAGCGATCACGCCGGCCGAGGTCTGCAGCGCATGAATACGCCATGGGCATTGGCTGCCTTCGTCAGCAGACCGATGCGGGCTCTGCTGCTCCTGTCTTTGCTGGTCCCTGTGGGGAGTGCTGCCGCCGATTCGCTGACGCCCAGCGTCGCCCGCCCCACAGTGAATCCTCTCGACGATACAAGCCTGTACCCGATTGCAGTCTGGGCAATGCCCGCTGCGACTGCGCCGGCTTTTGCCGACATGGGCGTGAACATCTTTGTTGCCGGCGGCGACGACGCGGGCTGGTGTGACACGCTGGCCGCCAGTGGCATCGCCGGTTACGTGCACTGGCGTTCCAACCGCCCGTCAGCAGAGGCCGAGGCGATCGCGCGCAGTCCGGGATTTCTCGGCTGGATGCACGGCGATGAACCGGACAATCCGGAAGTCGTCGATGATGTCTTCCTGCACACCAGGCACCCGCCGCAGGCCCTGCAGCGGGCCTACGATGAGATGCGGGCCTCTTCGACACCGGCTCCGATGTATCTCAATCTCGGCCAGGGGCTGGCCAATGGCCTGGCCCAGAGCACGCCGGACAGTCTCTATCCCGCATTCTGTCGTACCGCAGACATTGTCTGCTACGATGTCTACCCGACGTCGACACAGGAGAACGGTGTCGAGCGTCTGCATCTGACAGCGCGCGGCGTCGAACGCCTGCGCGCTTTCGCCGGCCCTGACAAGCCGCTGTGGATCTGGCTGGCGTGCACGGATCTGAATGGCAGCGGCAGTGGCCGGGGCAACCGTGCGCCGTATGCCTACGAACTGCGCGCCGAGGTCTGGATGTCGATCCTCCACGGCGCCGATGGCATCGGCTACTTCGCCCACCAGTTCAATCCCTACCGGGGCGGCCCCGCCGCAATTCCGCAGGCCCTGCAGGGGGAGATGACCCGGACGAATGCCTTGCTGCACGCGCTGGCACCGCTGCTGCGCACAGGAACGATGCAACGCCTGGCCGTTGACACCCGCCAGGGGCAGGTCAGCGCCGTGCTGTGGCAGCAGGCAGGCCAGTCGCTGCTGGTCGCCGTCAACATGGGCAGCCAGGCGACACATGCACGGCTGACAGTGCCACCGGCTCTGGCGGAGTCGCTGGAGCCTTTGCATGACGCGCCCACGGACGATCCCGCATATGGCAGCGCGGGGGCGTCATCGCTGCTGCTGGCACTGCGCCCCTATGAGGTGGCTGTCTTCACCGGCGGCATCGAGGCGAAGCTGATCGGGGATTATACGTATCCGGCACCACCCGTCACCGACAGGCCGTCACCTTCGCCGCTGGTGGCCCATGCCATCCATGATCTGCCGACCCAACGGCAACGACGGATCGCCTGGTCGCGGACCCAACACACACGCCTGATGGTGCCGACTCTGAGCGCTGCGCCGCAGCTGGATGGTCGCCTCGACGATGCCGCCTGGCGCCAGTCGGCGCCCCTGACGTCGTGGACCAATGTCTCCGGTGAGGGGGCGCCGGAGTTGTCGACGCAGGGCTCCATCGGGGTCCATGGCCAGCGGCTCTACCTGGCCTTCCACGCTGAGGAGCCGCACCTTGACTCTCTCGTGAGTCGCTACGACGCCCTGTGGCGCAACGACTGTATCGAACTGTGGTTCAATGCGGACAATCGGCGCACAAGCTTTGCCCATATCATCATTGCCGCCGATGGGCGCATCGAGACGGAGCGGACGCTGCCCGATCACTGGGGCGAAGCCTGGCGTGACGAAGGTTGGGCGCCGCGGTTTGTGGCCCGATCCGGGCGTGATGCCAGCGGCTGGACGCTGGAAATGTCGGTGCCACTGGCAGATCTGGGGATCGACGGCGATGCAGTCACCGGCGGCACGGCCATCGCCTTTGACGCGGCGCGCGAACGCAAGACCGCTGGTGGTGAGAACTCTGTGTGGACGCGCGGCGGTTTCCGTGCGGCCATGGATTTTGGTGAGCTCACCTTTGGTTCGGGGGAGCTGATCCTGGCGGACGGTACGTTGCGCAATCA
>JAQCJA010000523.1 GCA_027593305.1 bacterium | reverse complement strand
GAGCAACAACGACCCCGGCCGCGCCGAGGAGAGCTGCCTGTCTGCGGCGCAATCCTGACTCGATCAGAAGAAACAGGTAGGGTATTGCGGCGGCGGCGGCGATGAAATTCGGCGACATGGCCCGCACCACGAGATAACCGCTGAGTCCGTAACACAGGCCGGACGCCAGTGCCGCACCGTAGCCGCTGCCCAGGCCGCGCCGCAGATAGAGAAAGGTGCCAGCCGCGGCGAGCCAGAGATGCAGCAGGACAGACCACGTCGCCGCCCGCGATGGCGACAGCAACGCCGCACCGATCCAGTTGGGCGGATACAAAGCCCCCACCTGACCTTCAGCAAACAACGGAAATCCGGCGTTGATGCGCGGCTCCCACAGAGGCAACCGGCCGTCAGCGAGTGCTTCGTGGAGAAAATGGCGGAACGGTATGTTCTGCACCATCATGTCCTGGACGAAGAACACGCCGCCGTCGAGCACGACCTGAGGAAAGAAACTGGCCACCGCCAGAGCCAGGATGGTGACGCAAGCGGCATCCCGCCGCCATCCGGATCGCCTCTCAATCATCGCGCCGCGACAGTTTCCCGATCTGCAGACGCGCCAGTGCAGTCGCTACCGTGCTGGCCGCCAGATGGTGCCCTGCCTCATTCCAGTGTGAGTCCCGGAAGTACAGCGTCTGTTCCCGCGCCGCGGCGGCGAAACTCGGCGTCAGATCGACCAGGGCAATCCCGTGGCGTGCAGCGATCTCCCGTATTTGTCGATTGGGGTACTGCATGTCATAGTCACCGGTGAGATTGTGCAGGTCCCGCTTGGTGCGCCAGTCGTGCTCTTCGATCTGTACGATGGCGGGTGCATAAACGAGAACGAATGCAGCCCCGGCTCGTTCGCAGGTTCGGGCGAACTCGACCAGCAACAGTTCTGTCAGCGACCACACAGGACGGTACCGCGCTTCATCCTGGCCATAGAGTCCCCCGTAGAACTGCTGCACCTGCTCCATAGGCATCGCCGATGCTGTCGGCCACGCCTTGGCACCCAGAGTCCAGAGATGGCTGTGATCCCGCAAGGTCTGCCAGGGGGATGTAGTGCGTGGTGGCGGCTCGGGAATCGGTGTGCCTGACAGCTGCAGGACGCCATTGCGATCCGGTCGAAACACAGGTTTGGCGCCACGTTGTGCGCCGACGCCACGACGGCTCACGTTATTCCACAGATCATTGACGTAGAACAGCAACAGGACGAGATCAGGCGACTCCCTGAGCCGCACCTCATTGAACAGCAGCAACTCCTGATCGGTGCCGAAACCTGCCGTGCCATAGTTGCTCACGTGCACGCCGGTCGGGCTCGACATCTGCCTCTCCAGTCCTGCCGCCAGACCATCGACGACTTCGACCCCCCAGCCCTCGGCGAAGGAATCGCCGTAGAGTTGTATCTGCACGCTCTGGGATGCGGCAGACGAAGTGTGCTGGCGGCGTCCGGCGGCATCCATGTCATAGGCAACATCGAACTCAGGTGTGACCATATGCCCGGAAGCTCCGGGACGATGCTTCCACCCCAGTTGCGGGTCATGCATCCACACGTCCGGGAGGCGGTAGATCTGCGGCGCCGCGATGGCCAGCAGCAGTTCGGCCCCCAGCAGACTGGCGACGAGGCTGCCCAGGGCCAGCAGGATACGATGTTTCAAGTGGCGGACAGCCCTCCATCGGCTCTTCTGGGATTGGAGCTGCGGCCCCGTGGGGCAACCCCTGTCGGGCGGCCAATACTAGTCTTCCAGGGGCTTTTCGTCAACGCGGTAAGTTGCTGTAACCCTAAGCTGGGCCTATATTTGCCGGTTCTTTCCCAGAACAGATCCACCACCGGAGGACCACGGCCCTGAAGCGAATCCTGGTTACTGGCGGAGCCGGGTTCATCGGCTCCCACACGGCAGATGTGCTGCTGCAGCGCGGCTACGACGTACGCATCTTCGACTCGCTGCAGCAGCGGGTTCATCCCCATGGCTGGCCCACCTATCTGGCTGCAGATATCGAGAAGGTCGTCGGCGACGTGCGTGATGGTGACGCCCTCGGCCGCGCCCTCGAGGGCGTTGATGGCGTCATTCATCTGGCTGCCTATCAGGACTACATGCCCGATTTCAGCACGTACTACGCGGTCAATACCGTCAGTATCGCGCTGCTCTTCGAACTGATTGTCGCCCGTGGCCTGCCCATACAGAAAATTGTCTCCGCCTCCTCCCAGTCGGTGTATGGCGAAGGCCGGTACGAGTGCCAGGCCTGTGGCGAGATCCACCCGCCCTCACGCCCGGAAGCCCAACTGGCCCGCGGCGAATGGGAAAACCGTTGTCCCAACTGTGCTGCCGAGGTTACGCCGCTGCCGCTGATCGAGACCGCGCCCGTACATCCGCATACGGCGTATGGCATCTCCAAGTACGCCCTCGAGTTGACAAGTCTGAATCTCGGTCGCAAGTACGGCATCCCCGTGACCAACATGCGTTACTCCATCGTCCAGGGAACACGCAATTCCTTCTTTAATGCCTACAGCGGGGTCGCCCGCATCTTCACCCTCCGTCTGCTGCACGATCAGCCACCCGTGGTCTACGAGGATGGCAGACAGCAGCGAGACTACGTATCGGTCCATGACGTAGCCAGAGCCAATGTCCTGGTTCTGGAGGATGAGCGCGCCAATTTCCGCAACTTCAATGCTGCCGGGCAGAAGATGACCACAGTACTGGAAGTCGCGCGTCTGCTGACGAAACTGTGCGACAAGGCGGGAGCTGAACCAGAGGTGAGTGGCGAGTACCGCTTCGGCGACACACGTCACACGGTGTCTTCCTGGGAGGCGCTGGGCGCACTGGGCTGGCGACCTGAGCGCGCCATGGAGGATTTCCTCGCCGAATACGTGGCATGGGTCCGCCAGCAGCCGAATCTCGAGGACTTCTACGCGCGTAGCCAGAAGGCGATGCGTTCAGCAGGTGTTATTCGTTCCGTGGGCGGTATCACAGCCGCGATCGCCTGACAACGGACGCAGTGCGATGAAAGCCATGATCCTCGCTGCCGGGCGTGGCTCGCGCCTGCAGCCGCTCACCGATCGGCTCCCCAAGCCGATGATCCCCATCGCCGACCGGCCTCTGCTCGAACATGTCATCCGTCTTCTACGGGGTCACGGGTTCGATGACCTCGTTATCAACTTGAGCCATCTACCGGACGTGATCCGCAACCACTTCGGCGATGGTCGCGAGTTCGACGTTGCCATCCGCTACTCCTTCGAGCCCCGGATGCTCGGCACCGCCGGTGCCCTGCGCCCGGTGGCAGATCACTTTCGCGGTGACGATTTCCTGGTCTACTACGCTGACAATCTGACAAATGCCAACCTCAGCGTTCTCTGGAGCGACCACCGGGCGGCAGACGCCATGGCAACGGTTGGACTGCTGTGGATGCCGGACCCCGCCGGACGTGGGATCGTCGGCCTTGCAGGGGATGGGCGGATTGACCGCTGGCTGGAGAAACCGGCGCCGGAAGAAATCTTCGACGACTACCTCATCAATGGCGGCATCTACGCATGTCGTCCGGAAATCCTGGATGCAATCCCCACATCAGGTTCGCCGGACTTTGCCCATGATGTGTTTCCTCGAATGCTCGCTGACGGGCACCGGGTCGATGAGCCTCTTCTGCCGGGTCAGCTACTTTCGA